>NZ_JBJDNB010000005.1:0-201167 GCF_044900445.1 Pseudomonas sp. NPDC089407 | reverse complement strand
CTCCCACTCGTGCTCAAGGCACCTGCGGCATTTAGCTTGCCATTCACCGCTCTCACTCCTGATTCTAATCCCCTATCAAGACACAAGCGGCCTTGTGCCGCGAAGCGCCGCGCGGGCGGCGCTCGATCGCCCAGGCAATACAAAGCTCAAGACAAGCACTGCGTCGGTTTCAGAATGCGCCTGGTCGCTCGCACGCAACCCCTCAGCGCCACAAGTGCCATGCTTGCAGGATGCCCACAGACCAGCGCGCACAGACGCGCAGCCGTGGGCGAGGAGGCCGCCGAACCCACGCAACCGTGACGTGGCCGGCGCGCCGCAGCAGAACACGCCGGTTACCTGCCCTCACAATAATTCAGGCAGGGGCCGTGATGCCGAGGTCCGCTGTATGCCTGATGAATTGCTCCACCTGCCCGCAGTCCAACATATTCTGGCCCGCGACAAGGATACCCCCGGCGCGCTGTTGCCGATTCTGCATGCCATCCAGCACGGCATCGGCTACATCCCCGATGCCGCCGTCCCTGAAATTGCCCATGCCTTGAACCTAAGCCTGGCCGAGGTGCGCGGGGTAATCAGCTTCTACCACGACTTCCGTACTGCGCCGCCGGCACGCCACACCCTGCGCCTGTGCCGCGCCGAGTCGTGCCAGAGCCGGGGCGCCGAAGCCCTGGCCGCGCAACTGCGCGAGCAACTGGCACTGGATGACCATGGCACCAGCGCCGACGGTGCCATCAGCCTGCGCCCGGTGTATTGCCTGGGTGCCTGTGCCTGCTCGCCAGCGCTGGAGCTGGACGGCCAGGTGCACGCGCGTCTAACTCCCGAGCGCCTGCGCGCGTTGGTCAACGGTTGCCGGGAGGACGCAGCATGCTGAAGCTGTACATTCCCTGTGATTCGGTCGCCCGTGCCGTGGGTGCCGACCAGGTTGCCGACGCCTTGCAACGTGAAGCCGAGCGCCGCCAGTTGCCGCTGGAAATCCAGCGTACCAGCTCCCGTGGGCTGTACTGGCTGGAGCCGCTGATCGAGTGCGACAGCGCGCAAGGCCGGCTGGGCTTTGGCCCGGTCACGCCAGCAGACGTGCCGGCCCTGCTTGATGCCCTGGCCGGCGAGCCCGGTGGCCACTCGCTGGCGCTAGGGCCGGTAGAAGACGTCCCTTACCTGAAGACCCAGCAACGCCTGCTGTTCGCCCGCGCCGGCATCACCCGCCCATTGTCGCTGGAGGATTATCGCGCCAACGGCGGCTTTACCGGGCTTGAGGCCGCCTTGGCGCTGGACGGTGCCGAGGTGGTTGCTGCCGTACTCGATTCCGGCTTGCGAGGCCGGGGTGGCGCGGCGTTCCCGGCTGGCATCAAATGGCGCACCGTGCGTGACGCCGGGGCCGGGCAGAAATACGTGGTGTGCAACGCCGACGAGGGCGACTCCGGCACCTTCGCCGACCGTATGCTGATGGAAGGCGACCCGTTCCTGCTGATCGAAGGCATGATCATTGCCGGCCTCGCCGTGGGTGCCGACAAAGGTTACATCTATGTGCGCTCAGAATACCCCGACGCCATCTGCGTGCTCGACCAGGCCTTCACCATCGCCCGAGAGGCCGGTTACCTGGGCAATGACGTGGCCCGCAGCGGCCGGGCCTTCGACCTCGAAGTGCGGGTCGGTGCCGGTGCCTATATCTGCGGCGAAGAAACCGCACTGCTCGAGTCAATCGAGGGCAAGCGCGGCATCGTTCGCGCCAAGCCGCCACTGCCCGCGCTGCAGGGCCTGTTCGGCCTGCCGACGCTGGTGCACAACGTGCTCACCCTGGCCTCGGTGCCGATCATCCTGGCCAGGGGGGCGGCGTTCTACCGCGATTTCGGCATGGGCCGTTCGCTGGGCACTATGCCATTCCAGCTGGCCGGCAACATCCGCCAGGGCGGCCTGGTGGAACGCGCCTTCGGCCTGACGCTGCGCGAGCTGGTGGAAGGCTATGGTGGCGGCACGGCCAGTGGCCGGCCGCTGAAGGCTGCGCAGGTAGGTGGCCCGCTCGGCGCCTGGGTGCCGCCCAGCCACTTCGATACGCCGCTGGACTATGAAGCCTTTGCCGCCATAGGCGCGATGCTCGGCCATGGCGGTGTCGTGGTGGCGGACGACACCTTGAACATGGCCAGCATGGCACGCTTCGCCCTGCAGTTCTGCGCCGAGGAATCCTGCGGCAAGTGCACCCCGTGCCGCATCGGTTCGACCCGCGGCATGGAGGTGGTCGACCGGCTGATCGCCAGCAGCGACATGACCGAACGCCACGACCAGGCCCTGCTACTGCGCGACCTGTGCGACACCCTGCAGTACGGCTCGTTGTGTGCCATGGGCGGCATGACCGCCTACCCGGTGGCCAGCGCGCTCAAGTACTTCCCCGCCGATTTCGGGCTGACCACCACGGAGGCCGCACAGTGATCAATTTCTTCGACCCCGCTTCTGATAAAAGCAGCGACCTCGGCACCCCGGCGCGCGACAGCGACGTGCAGGTCAGCCTGAACATCGATGGCCGCGCCATCAGCGTGCCTGCCGGCACCTCGGTGATGCGTGCGGCGGCCATGCTCGGCACCAGCATCCCCAAACTGTGCGCCACCGACAGCCTCGAAGCCTTCGGCTCGTGCCGCATATGCATGGTGGAAATCGAAGGCATGCGCGGCTACCCGGCGTCCTGCACCACGCCGGTCAGCGAAGGCATGGTGGTGCGCACCGAAACCCCGCGCCTGGCCGGCCTGCGCCGCAACGTGATGGAGCTGTACATTTCCGATCACCCGCTGGACTGCCTGACCTGTTCGGCCAACGGCAACTGCGAACTGCAGACCGTCGCCGGCCAGGTGGGCCTGCGTGAGGTGCGCTACGGCTATGACGGCGCCAACCACCTGGCAGAGAAAAAGGACATTTCCAACCCGTACTTCGACTACGAGCCAAGCAAGTGCATTGTTTGCAGCCGCTGCGTGCGCGCCTGCGAAGACATCCAGGGCACCTTCGCCCTGACCATCACCGGTCGCGGTTTCGAGTCGCGGGTGGCGGCAGCGGGTGGCGACAACTTCCTGGCTTCCGAGTGCGTGTCGTGCGGCGCCTGCGTGCAGGCCTGCCCGACTGCAACCCTGACCGAAAAGAGCCTGGTGCAGCTGGGCCAGCCAGAACGCTCGGTGATCACCACCTGCGCCTATTGCGGCGTCGGTTGCTCGTTCCGTGCAGAAATGAAGGGCGACCAGCTGGTACGCATGGTCCCGGACAAGAACGGCGGTGCCAACCACGGCCATGCCTGCGTCAAGGGCCGCTTCGCCTGGGGCTACGCCACCCACCCGGACCGCATCACCAAACCGATGATTCGCAAGCGCCTGGAAGATCCGTGGCAGGAAGTCAGCTGGGACGAGGCCGTCACCTATGCTGCCAGCGAGTTCCGCCGCATCCAGCTCAAGTACGGGCGCGATTCCATTGGTGGCATCACGTCCAGCCGCTGCACCAACGAAGAAGCCTACCTGGTGCAGAAACTGGTGCGCACGGCGTTTGGTAACAACAACGTCGATACCTGCGCGCGGGTGTGCCACTCACCCACCGGCTACGGCCTGAAGCAAACGCTGGGCGAGTCGGCCGGTACGCAAAGCTTCGATTCGGTGATGCAGGCCGACGTGGTGCTGGTGATCGGCGCCAACCCCACCGACGCCCACCCGGTGTTCGGCTCGCAGCTCAAGCGCCGCCTGCGCCAGGGCGCGCGGCTGATCGTGATCGACCCCCGGCGCATCGACCTGGTCGATTCGCCGCATGCCCGCGCCGAGCTGCACTTGCAACTGCGCCCGGGCACCAACGTGGCCATGCTCAATGCCCTCGCCCATGTGATCGTCACCGAAGGCCTGCTGGCCCAGCGCTTCATCGATGCCCGCTGCGAGACCGAAGACTTTACCCGTTGGCGCGATTTCGTCAGCCTGGCGGAAAACGCCCCCGAAGCGCTTGGCCCGGTGTGTGGCGTGCCGCCTGAGCAGATTCGCGCCGCGGCCCGGCTGTATGCCACCGGCGGCAATGCGGCGATCTACTACGGCCTGGGCGTGACCGAACACAGCCAGGGCAGTACGGCGGTAATGGGTATCGCCAACCTGGCCATGGCCACCGGCAACATCGGCCGTGAAGGGGTAGGGGTGAACCCGCTGCGCGGGCAGAACAATGTGCAGGGCTCTTGCGACATGGGCTCGTTCCCCCACGAACTGCCTGGTTACCGGCATATTTCCAACGAGGGCGTGCGCACCGAGTTCGAGCGTGCCTGGGGCGTAACCCTGCAGCCCGACCCGGGCCTGCGTATCCCCAACATGTTCGAGGCGGCGCTGGACGGCAGTTTCAAGGCGCTGTACTGCCAGGGCGAGGACATTGCCCAGAGCGACCCCAACACCCAGCACGTGACGGCGGCCTTGCATGCCATGGAATGCGTGGTGGTGCAGGATATCTTCCTCAACGAAACCGCCAAGTTCGCCCATGTGTTCCTGCCGGGCAGCTCGTTCCTGGAGAAGGACGGCACCTTCACTAACGCCGAGCGGCGCATTTCGCGGGTGCGCAAGGTGATGGAACCGTTGGCCGGCAAGGCCGACTGGGAAGCCACCGTGGCCCTGGCCAACGCCCTGGGCTACCCGATGAACTACCGCCACCCCTCCGAGATCATGGATGAAATCGCCCGTCTGACACCGACCTTCCGCCGGGTCAGCTACGAAGAAATCGACCGCCACGGCAGTTTGCAATGGCCGTGCAACGACGCCGCACCCGATGGCACACCGACCATGCACATCGACCAGTTCGTGCGTGGCAAGGGGCGCTTCATGCTCACCGGCTACGTGCCCACCGACGAGAAGGTCAACACCCGCTACCCGCTGCTGCTGACCACCGGGCGTATCCTCAGCCAGTACAACGTTGGCGCCCAGACCCGGCGTACCGCCAACGTCGCCTGGCATGACGCCGACCGCCTGGAAATCCACCCGACCGATGCCGAAAGCCGGGGCATCCAGGACGGCGACTGGGTCGGTATCGGTAGCCGTGCCGGGCAGACCGTGCTGCGCGCCAAGGTCAGTGCGCGGGTGGCACCGGGGGTGGTGTACACCACCTTCCACTTCCCCGAGTCGGGGGCCAACGTGATCACCACCGACAACTCCGACTGGGCCACCAACTGCCCGGAGTACAAGGTGACGGCAGTGGAGGTGGTGAAAGTGTTCCAGCCCTCGCAATGGCAGAAGCGCTACCAGGACTTCAGTGAAGAACAGCGGCGCCTGCTGCAGGAACGCCGCACAGCGGAAAAAGCCGAGGTGCGTCGATGAGTAGCGACAACCTGGTCAAGATGGCCAACCAGATTGCCCATTATTTCGACAGCGAGCCGAACCGGGCGCTGGCGGTGCAGGGCGTGCGCCAGCACTTGCAAAGCTTCTGGACGCCGGCCATGCGCCGGCAGCTGGTGGAATGGATTGCAGCCAATGAAGCGGAGGGGCTGGACCCGAAGGTGCGTGAGGCGTTGGCCTAGCTTTTGGTGTTGGATGGGGCTGCTTTGCAGCCCATCGCCGGCAAGCCAGCCCCCACAGGTACTGCGCATGGTTTGAGGTCAATGCGGTCATTGTGGGAGCTGGCTTGCCGGCGATAGGTCCCTTACAGGTCGAACTCAGCCGCGGGCCAGCTCTGCCTGGTGGGCGATTGCCTCTTCACTTTTCAGCACCAGCACATCCCCCTCCAGCGCATCCAGCACCACCTCCGAGGTATTGCCGATCAGCGCCCCGGAAATCCCCGTGCGGCACACGGTCCCGATCACCGTCACCACGGCATCCAGCAGCTTCTCGGTATGCGGAATCAACACATCCGCCGGCCCTTCGGCCACATGCAGGCATTCTTCGGCGATACCGTACTCAGCCTGGAACGCCGAACACGCCTCGCGGTAACGTTTCTCGATGGTTTCGCTCAGCTGGTACACCGGGTCCGACGCCGACAGCATCGGCGACGGGTGGGCGCTGATGACATGCAGCTCGCCCTTGGCCAGCCCGGCAATGGCATAGCCATGGTCGATGATGCTGGCATGCAGGCGGCGGTGATCTTCGTCCTGGTTGCCCACGTCCACCGCCGCCAGGATCTTGCCGCCGGTCCAGGGCCGCTCGCTCTTGACCATTAGCACGGCACACGGGCACTGGCGCAGCAGTTTCCAGTCGCTGGGCGTAAGCAGGGCCTTTTTCAGCGGGTTGTCCGGGCGGTGTTCCTTGATCACCAGGTCGCAGCCCTCAGACTGCTGCACGTCGATAATCGATTCATGCAGCGTGTCGTGCCAAGCCTGCTCGTGGGTAACTTTATCGTAACCATCATCGTGCAACTGGCTGCTCAGCAGGCTCAGCAGCGCACTGTGATCATGCCGCTTGTCGCACATCAGCAGGTGCAGGCGCGCGCCGGTGACGCCGGCAATCAGCTTGGCCCGGGTCAGCGCCCTACTGTGGGCGTGCTCGGGGTCGAGGACGACGAGGATGCTGCGGACGGCTTGCATGGGCGTGAACTCCCTTCAAAGGTGGCGACCAATGCCTGACTATAGTCGGCGCTTCCCCCGCTGGCGCTTGATGTACATCAAGCATAGTCACTGGCGCCGCCCGCCGCCGCCGGTATAATCGCCGGCCCTGCCTGTTCTGTGTGGTTGCACGCTTATGTCCCTGATCCCCGAAATCGACGCTTTTCTTGGCTGCCCGACGCCAGATGCCTGGATCGAAGCGGCGCTGGCCGACCAGGAAACCTTGCTGATCGACCACAAGAACTGCGAATTCAAGGCCGCCAGTACCGCCTTGAGCCTGATCGCCAAGTACAACACCCACCTCGACCTGATCAACATGATGTCGCGCCTGGCCCGTGAAGAGCTGGTGCACCACGAGCAGGTATTGCGCCTGATGAAGCGCCGTGGCGTGCCGCTGCGCCCGGTGTCTGCGGGCCGCTATGCCTCGGGCCTGCGCCGCCTGGTGCGCGCCCACGAGCCGGTCAAACTGGTGGACACCCTGGTGGTGGGGGCGTTTATCGAGGCGCGCAGCTGCGAGCGCTTTGCCGCGCTGGTACCGCACCTGGATGAAGAGCTGGGCCGCTTCTACCACGGCCTGCTGAAAAGCGAGGCGCGCCACTACCAGGGCTACCTGAAACTGGCGCACAACTACGGTGAAGAGGCGGACATCGCCCGCCGGGTAGAGCTGGTGCGCGCTGCTGAAATGGAGCTGATCCAGTCACCCGACCAAGAGCTGCGCTTCCACAGCGGCATCCCGCAGGCGCTGGCCGCCTGATTCGCACCCGGCGGCCCAAGCCGGCCAAGCGTTCGTCAGTCGCGTCGGCCCAACAGCAGGCCGACCACCAGGCCAAGGCCTGCGGAAATCGCCACGGTCTGCCATGGATGCCCACCGATATAGTCCTGGGTGGCGTCCACCACCGGTTGCGCCTTGCTGCGCACGTTGCTGGCCGCCTGGCGGGCCTGGCGCAGCTTCAGGCTTACCTGCGCACGTAGCGTTTCTGCCTCGTCGCCTACCAGGGCGGCGCTATCGTTTAGCAGCTTTTCCGATTCTTCGATCAGCGACTGCAGCTCGCTGAATACTTGGTCCTTGATCTGATCGCTATCAGCCAATACGGAATTTTTACGGGCCATGAACGCCTCCTCGTCGATGGGTTACTTGAACAATGGATACTTGTGCGCCAGAAAAGTTGCTTCGGCCTGGCAGCCAGGCGTTGGTGTAAGATAGCCGCCATTTACGATCAAGCAGGTGATTCATGAGTTTCAATCTGGCCAACATGAGCTTTGAGGAACGGGCACAGATCGAGGCAGAAAAGGCCCGGCTGTTCGAGTTTTGGCAGGCTAACCTGGGCAAGGCCAAGGGCGAAGCGGCTCGGCTGATCGCGGAAAAACCACGGCGCAAGGGCAAATGGGCCGAGTGGGTACGCGCCGAACTGGACAGCATGTCGCCGCCCGATTACGCCAGCATGGTGCGTAGCGAAGTCAACAAACTGATGGCAGCGGCCAGCGGCAGCCGCTGAACATAACCCGCCGGGTGGGCTGTAGGCGGGGGCTGGCCTTAATGCCATTCAGTTCAGCGGTATGGGCTGACAGGTGCTTGCCTTGAGATGTCGAGGGCCTGTGAGATCGAGCGCCGCCCGCGCGGCGCTTCGCCGGGGCAAGTCGGATCGCCGCACCGCCGCTCCCACAGTCTGTTTCGGGCCAGTCCCGCCTGTGAAGTCACCTCAGTCCGCCTTGTTTGTTCCCTTCGATATCGAAGGGGACACACTGATGCTCTTCATCAATCTCCAGCCATGCACCCAGGGTGCGCGCGCCAAAGGCACAGGAATAACTGGCCCGAAACAGATGTGGGAGCGGCGGTGCGGCGATCCGACTTGCCCCGCGAAGCGCCGCGCGGGCGGCGCTCGATCTCACAGGCGACGCTAAAGCCACGTTGAAAATATCGGCCCAGATGAAAGATACTGTTTCTCATTAACGCCCGATAACTTCTCCGACTGGCCGTTCTTGATCCCATGCTCACTTCACCTGTGTCGGGCCTGCTGGCGAGTTTCCAGGAGCACTACGACGACCTGCTGCAATTCCTGACCCGGCGCATGAGCGACCGCCAGCGCGCCGCCGACGTGGCGCAGGAAACCTACCTGAAGCTGGTGAACATCGACGAGCAGGCGCTGCCGGTGCTGCACGCGCGCAGTTTCATCTTCCGCGTGGCTGGCAACCTGGCGATCGATGCCTTGCGCCGCGAGCAGCGTATCGCTGCCAGCCACGCTGACAGCGACGGGGCAAGCGAGCTGGCCTGCCCGGCGCCGGCGCCCGAGGCGGTGTTGCTGGCCCGTGAGCGCCTGCAGATCCTTGACCAGGCACTGTTGCAGTTGCCCAGCAAGGCCCGCCAGGCACTGTTGCTCAACCGCGTCGAAGGCCTGACCCAAAAGCAGGTTGCGCAACGCCTGGGCGTTTCCGAAAGCATGGTGGCCAAGTACATCGGCCAGGCCTTGCGCCACTGCCGCAGTTGGCTGAAACAGGCGGGTGTGGCGGCCTCCTTGGTATTGCTGATCACTGCCCTGGCCGCCTGGCAGCAGGCACCGATGCTGCTGGCGGACTACCACACCGCAGTGGGTGAGCGGCAAGTGATTACTCTGGCAGACGGCACGCGGGTAACCCTGAACAGCGCCAGTGCCCTGAGCGTGGTGTTCAGCGAGCATGAGCGGCGGGTGGTGCTGGATGCTGGCGAGGCGTTGTTCGAAACGGCGGACGATGCACGACCGTTTGTGGTCGACACAGGCGGTCAGCGGGTGCAAGGCCGGGCCGCCACCTTCAGCGTGCGCCGTGATGGCCGTGTGGTGCTGGCGCACGGTGAAGTCAACGTCGGCGAGCACCCACTGGCGGTAGCGGTTGATGCCGGTACACAAATGGCCTGGCAGCGCGGCAAGCTGATCTTCAACGGCAAACCGTTGGGGCAGGTGCTGGAAGAGCTTGAACGTTACCGGCATGGGCGCATTGTGTTGTCCGATAGCAAGCTGGCGGCGATGGAGGTGAGCGGGGTGTTTGACCTGGATGAGCCAGAGGCCCTGTTGCGTACCCTGGAACAGCGTTATGGGCTGAAGGTGACTTATCTGCCTTGGTTGGCTGTGGTGCATTGATCGGCCTGTGCTGGCCTCTTCGCGGCTATAGCCGCTCGTACAGGGGATTGCATGCCCCGAACATCACGCGGTCTAGGTAGGAGCGGCTTTAGCCGCGAAGAGGCCAGCCCAGAAAAAAAATTCCAAGCCGCACTGCAAGTTCCTGTAAGCCAGATCGTCGTAGTGGGACTGATCAGCAACCCATTCTCATTTACGACTTGTCAGGAAGCTCCTTCGTGCCTCTGATGCTCAAGCCCTTGCACCGCCGTCGCGGTCCTGTTCACCACGCCCTGATCTCCTGCAGTGCCCTGGCCATGCTGGCCGGCACGCTGCCGACATGGGCTGCGACGCCTGCCGAACAGGCCCAGGTCCAGGCCCGCCTGGTGCAGCTCGACCTGCCTGCCCAGCCGCTGGACCAGGCCCTGACCGCGTTCGCCGACCAGGCCGGCCTGCACCTGCTGTACACCACTGGCGATGTCGCCGGCCAGGCCAGCCCGGCCTTGCATGGCAGCTACAGCGTCGAGCAGGCGCTGCAGCAGTTGCTGGCCGGCAGTGGCATGGGCTGGCAGTTCAGCGATGCCCGCACGGTTACCTTGCGCAAGGCCGAAGCTGCGCCGCAGGCAGTCAACCTCAAGCCGATCGAAGTCAGCGTGGCCTCGCGTACCCGCACTGCGATCAGCGAAATCCCCGGTACTGTCTGGGTGGTCGACCAGCAGCAGTTGCGCGAACAGATCGACAGCGGCGTCAGCCTTAAGGAAGCCATCGGCAAGCTGGTACCGGGCCTCGACCTGGCGCCGGAAGGGCGCACCAACTACGGCCAGAACATGCGCGGGCGCAACGTGCTGGTGATGATCGACGGGGTCAGCCAGAACAGCTCGCGTGGCCTCTCGCGCCAGTTCGACAGCATTTCCCCATTCAACGTCGAGCGCGTCGAAGTCTTGTCGGGCGCCAGCGCCATCTACGGTGGCGGTGCCACTGGCGGCATCATCAATATCGTGACCAAAAAGGGTGAGCCTGGCCCGGTGCGATTCGAGACCCAGCTGGGTGCCAGCAGCGGCTTCAACAACAGCGACGACCTGGCCACCCGCTTCGCCCAGTCGATCAGCGGCGGCAATGAGCGGGTGAATGCCCGCCTGGGTATATCCGGCGAGCAGAACGAAGCCTTTTACGACGGTGCTGGCGATCAGGTTTTCATCGACAACACCCAGACCGACCTGCAGTACAACCGCACCATCGACGTGCTCGGCAGCCTCGGCCTGCAACTGAACGACCAGCAAAGCCTCGACCTGCTGGCCCAGTACTACGACTCGGGCAACCACGGCAGCACCGGTATCTATTTCCCCAACCTGAACTACAACGCGCCTTCGGACCTGGAAGACGCCGAGCTGCGCAGCGGCTACTCGTCCGACCTGGAGCCGCGTACCCGGCGTTTGCTGCTTAACGCCAACTACCACCACAACGACGTACTGGGCCAGGACTTCTACCTGCAGGCCTCGTACCGCAAGGAAGACGACAACTTCTATCCGTTCCCGTACTACAACCGCGCCACGCCCACCGGCTCGCGAGGGGTGTACTTTGCCGCGTCGCAGCAAAACTTCGAGGTCACCAGCCTCAAGGGCCTGTTTGCCAAGCAGTGGGACACGCTGATGCTGACCTATGGCGTTGACCTGGACCGCGAGCGCTTCAACGCCGAGCAGACCACCTTCAACGCCCAGACCTCGTCCGAGTCGGGTGGCCTGGCGCTGGAGAAAGAAAGCAAGGCTGCGCGCTACCCCAGCTACCGGGTCGATGGTGTGTCGGTGTATGCCCAGCTGGACTGGCATGCCACCGACAACCTGACCGTCTCCGGCGGCGCCCGGCGTCAACAGATGGATGTGGATGTCAGCGACTTCAAGGGCGTGCCCGGCGGCAGTAACGACTACCAGGTCAACCTGTTCAACGTCGGTGCCATCTACGACTTCAAGAACGGCCACCAGGTGTGGACCAATTACGGTGAAGGCTTCGACCTGCCAGACCCGGCCAAGTACTACGGCAAGCCGGGCCTGAGCGTGGCCGACAACCCGCTGGCCGGCATCAAGAGCCGCCAGGTGGAAATGGGCTGGCGTTATGCCGACCTGGACTGGGATGCCCAGGCGGCGCTGTACTACATCTGGTCGGACAAGATCATCAACGTCGACTCGCAGACGCTGACCATCAGCGTGGAAGAGCAGAAAAGCCGCGACTTCGGCTTTGAAGGTGCGCTTACCCGGCACTTCCAGACGGGCTGGGAAGCCGGCGGCACACTGCACCTGACCCGCTCCGAGGAAGAGGATGTGAATGGCGGCTGGATCAAGCGTGATGCCCGCTATGCCTCGCTGTCCAAGGCCACCGGGTTTGTTGGCCGGAAGGGCGATGGCCGCAGCGCGCGGCTGCAGGCCAACCATGCTTTTAGCCTGAAAGATGACGCCGACCACGAGATCGACGGCTACACCACCTTCGACCTGCTGGCCAGCCAGGACACCGGCTTCGGCACCTTCAGCGCAGGGATCCAGAACCTGCTGGACAAGCAGTACAGCACGGTCTGGGGGCAGCGGGCGACGCTGTTCTATTCGCCGACCTATGGGCCGGCCTACCTGTATGACTATCAGGGGCGTGGGCGTACCTACACCTTGACCTGGAGCATGGCTTACTGACCCTGATCCCAAGGCAAGATTGGCCCCCTGTAGGAGCGGCCTTGTGTCGCGAAGGGGTGCGAAGCGCCCCCAGGATTTTAGCTCCGCAGCACATATTGCGGGGGCCGCGTTGCGGCCCTTTCGCGACACAAGGCCGCTCCTACAGGGACCGTGCATGCCTGAGGGTTGTTCTTCAGGCAAACGCCGCCAGCAAGTCCTGCGCAAACGCCTGCTGTGCCTCACCCACCCCCTGCGCCCGATGCCGGGCCAATGTAAACGGCACCACAAAATCCAGCCCCGGGTCCAGCGCCCACAGCATCCCTTCAGCCTCCCACTGCTGAGCGCAATGGCACGGCAGATAGCCAATATGCCGCTTCGACAGAATGAACGTCAGCACGCTCTCGATCTGCTCCGCCACTGCCATGCTGCGCCTGCTCTGGAACGGCTCGTCGCCTTTTAGAAACCGGTACGGATGGCGCACCTGATCCTGCTCCAGCAAGCGCTCACGGCTGACGCCCGACTTGCCGAACAGCCCATGCCCCTTGCCGCAATAAAGCCGCTGCCGCTCTTCGAACAACGGCTGATAATCAAACGCCGCCTGGTTGCCGGAAAAGTAGCTGATGGCGTAGTCCAGCCGCTGCTCCAGCAACAGCCGCTCCAGCTCCGCCGGCGGCGCGCTGATCAGTTCCAGTTGTACCGACTCGTCACGCCTGCGAAACGCCGCAATAGCCGCGGCCAGTTTCAGGCTGACCACCTTGTCCTGGTTCTCCGCAAGGCCAATGCGCACGGTGCCCAGCAGCCGCCCTGGGACACCATTGGCCTGCTGGCGGAACTGTTCGATGTTCAGCAGCAAACCACGCGCCGCCTCCAGAAGCATTTCGCCTTTTTCCGTCAGGCGAAAACCGCCCTTGCCACGGCTGCACAAACGGTAGCCCAGGCGTGCCTCCAACTGCGCCATGCGCTGGCTGATGGTGGGCTGGCTCAGGCCCAGCACGCCTTGCGCGGCGCTGAAACCACCGGCCTCGACTACAGTGACGAACAGCCGCAGCAGGTGCAGGTCGGGGTCGTGCACTTGTCCGAGCATTACATTGCTCCTGATGAATGTCAGCTTTGCAAAGTTGTCATTCCGGCAATGTAACCCGGCTGGCATGCTCGCGGCATCCACCCATTAGCCGAGGTGTCCGTCATGCGTCGATCGTTGTGCCTGTTGTCCCTGGTCCTGGCCCTGCCGCTGCAAGCTGCAGATAAGGTCGTCAACCTCTACAGCTGGGCCGACTACGTGGCCCCGGAAACGCTCCAGCGTTTCGAACGGGAAACCGGCTACAAGGTGCGCTACGACACCTTCGATACCACCGAAGTACTGGAAACCAAACTGCTGACCGGCGGCAGCGGCTACGACGTAGTGGTACCGTCGTCCACCGTGCTGGCGCGGGCGCTCAAGGCCAATGCCCTGCAACCGCTGGACGCCCAGGCCATGCCCGGCTACGCCAACCTCGACAAGGACCTGCTGGCCAAGCTTGCCGAGGCCGACCCCGGCAACCGCCATGCCGTGCCCTACACCTGGGGCACCCTGGGCCTGGGGGTGAACGTGGAGGCGGTGCGCCAGCGCCTGGGCGATGTGCCGCTGGACAGCCTCGACCTGCTGTTCAAGCCCGAATACGCCAGCCGCCTGAAAGAGTGCGGCATCGCCATGCCCGATTCGCCACAGGAGGTGATCGGCGTAGCCCTGAATTACCTCGGCAAGGACCCTTACAGCCAGGACAAGGCCGACCTGGCCGCCGCGCAGAACCTGCTCAGCCAGTTGCAGCCATCGATCAGCTACGTCGCCAATGGCCGGCAGATCAGCGACCTGGCCAACGGCAGCGTGTGCCTGGCACTGACCTACAACGGCGACGCGGCAATGGCCGCCGACCAGGCGCGGCGTGCCGGCAAACCGTTCGAACTGATCTACCGCATCCCCCGCGAAGGCACGCTGGTATGGCAGGACAACCTGGTCATCCCCAAGGACGCCCCGCCCCCCGAGGCGGCCCGCGCGTTCATCGCCTTTATGCTCAAGCCCGAGTCGGTGGCGGCATTGACCAACACGCTGTTCTTCGCCAACGCCAACCAGGCCGCCACGCCGCTGGTGGACGAAGCGGTGCGCAACGACCCGGACATCTACCCGCCGGTCGAGGTGCGCCAGCGCCTGTATGCCGACCGCAGCATGGCCCTGGCCGACCTGCGTCAGCGCAACCGCCTGTGGACCGCCTTCCGCACCCGCCAATAACTGATAACGACAAAGGAGCCCGACCGTGGATCAAGCCACAAACAACGACCAGGCCATGACCCGCGACAGCCTGTATGGCACTGCCGCAGAAAGTACCTACGCCGGCATTACCAGTTTTTCGCGCCGCCGCTACAGCCGCGACCTGCGGGGGGTGGATGTGGTGGTCAGCGGCGTACCGTTCGATACCGCCACCAGCAACCGCCCCGGCGCACGCTTCGGCCCGCGGGCGATCCGTGCCGCTTCGGTACAGCAAGCCTGGGCGCGCCACTGGCCGTGGGCGTTCGACCCGTTCGACCACCTGGCGGTGATCGATTATGGCGACTGCGCCTTCGACAGCGGCACGCCGCAGTCGGTGCCAGACAGCATCGAGGCCCATGCCGAGCATATCCTGCAGGCTGGCTGCGCCATGCTCACCCTCGGTGGCGACCACTTCATCAGCTATCCGCTGCTCAAGGCCCACGCCCGCCAGCACGGCCCGCTGGCGTTGATCCATTTCGATGCCCACAGCGACACCTGGCCGGACGAAGAAGGCAAGCGCATCGACCACGGCACCATGTTCTGGCATGCCGCCCGCGAAGGCCTGGTGGACCCGGCGCACTCGGTGCAGATCGGTCTGCGTACTACCAATGACGACAGCCAGGGTTTTGCCGTCCTCGACGCTCGTCAGGTGCATCGGCAAGGCACCGAGGCGGTGATTGCGGCGATTCGCCAGCGCGTGGGTGAGCGGCCGGTGTACCTGACCTTCGATATCGACTGCCTCGACCCGGCCTACGCGCCCGGCACCGGTACGCCGGTGTGTGGTGGGTTGAGCACGGTGCAGGCGCTGGAGATTCTGGGTGGGCTGCGCGGCATCAACCTGGTCGGCATGGACCTGGTGGAAGTGGCGCCGGCTTATGACCATGCCGACATCACGGCATTGGCCGGGGCGACTTTGGCGATGGAGATGCTGTGCTTGTATGCGGCGCGGCACAAGGTAGACAAGGACCAATAATCGGGGCCGCTTTGCGGCCCTTGTGGGAGCGGGTTCATCGAAGCGTCGAACCGCCGCGAACCAGGCGACACGGTGCATGGCACCGGCGTTGCCGGTGTTCGCGGCTAAAGCCGCTCCCACAGGGCCCATCCTGAAACATCAGGAATCAACTCCATCCGCATTCACACTTTTGCAGCGAACCCCTAGCGCCTTAGGCTATCAAACCCACCAGGCGCGGCATTTTCGTACAGGAGGTGAAGCATGACCCCGACATTGCCCATCCTGGCCCTCGGCCTGGCGTTGTGCCTGCCCGTGCACGCTGCCCCCGAGCCGCCGTTGCGGCTCGCCGCTGGTAACAGCAACCCCTACAACAGCCCGATCCAGCGCGCCAACCCCAATAGCCGCCAAGGCAGCATGCCGGCCACGCCGCCGGTACGCGGCCCGTCCACCGACCCGTACCAGCGCCCGCCGACACTGGACAACCGCGGCATCGGCAACGGCGACAACCTGCGCCGCCAGCAGCAAACCCCGAACCTGGAACCCACCCGGCCACCGCGCGACAACCCGCGTGCGCCGTAAGCCCATCTGAAAGGAACCTTGCATGCTTCGAGCACCCTGGCTAGCCACCCTGATCGCCGCCGCGCTGCTGCCTTTGCTGGCGCAGGCGGCGGCCGAACAGCAGTTTCCCAGCGAAAAGGGCACCTTGACCGTCAGCACTGTGGCCGACGGCCTGCGTAACCCCTGGGCGCTGGCCTTCCTGCCAGGCGGCAAGGACATGCTGGTCACCGAGCGTTCCGGCAACCTGCGGCTGGTCAACGCCGAAGGCAAGGTCGGCCCGTCGATCAGCGGCGTGCCCAAGGTCTGGGCCGAAGGCCAGGGTGGCTTGCTGGACGTGGTGCTGTCACCGGACTTCGCCAAGGACCGCACGGTGTACCTTTCCTTCGCCGAAGAGGGCAGCGACGGCAAGGCTGGTACTGCGGTCGGACGCGGGCAGTTGTCCGAGGATCGCGCCCGGCTGGAAAACTTCAACGTGATCTTCCGCCAGCAGCCAAAACTGTCGGTGGGTAACCACTTCGGCTCGCGGCTGGTGTTCGACCGCGACGGTTACCTGTTCATTGCCCTGGGCGAGAATAATCAGCGCCCGACCGCCCAGGACCTCGACAAGCTGCAAGGCAAGATCGTACGCATCCTGCCGGACGGCGAAGTGCCCAAGGACAACCCCTTCGTTGGCAAGGACAATGTGCGGCCGGAGATCTGGTCGTATGGCCACCGTAACCAGCAAGGCGCCGCACTCAACCCCTGGACAGACAAACTGTGGACCCATGAACACGGCCCGCGTGGCGGTGATGAAATCAACATCCCCGAGCCGGGCAAGAACTACGGCTGGCCGATTGCGACCCACGGCATCAATTACTCGCTGCTGCCGATCCCCGAGGCCAAGGGCAAGCATGTGGACGACATGGTCGACCCGCACCATGTGTGGGAGAAGTCGCCGGGCATCAGCGGCATGGCGTTCTACGACAGCCCCACGTTCAAGGGCTGGGACCACAACCTGTTCATTGGTGCGCTGGCTACCCAGGAACTGATCCGCTTGCAGCTGGATGGCGACAAGGTGGTGCACGAAGAGCGCTTGCTCGGTGATTTGAAGGCACGGATTCGCGATGTGCGGGTGGGGCCGGATGGGTATCTGTATGTGCTGACCGACGACAAGGATGGTGCGTTGCTCAAGGTAGGCCTGGGCAGCGAGACCTGACGCGGTCCCTGTAGGAGCGGCCTTGTGTCGCGATGGGCCGCGCAGCGGCCCCAAGGTTTCAGCAGCGCTGCATAGATTGCCGGGGCCGCTTTGCGGCCCATCGCGACACAAGGCCGCTCCTACAGGGGCCCGCGTCAGGCCGGGAGATTCGTCCAAAAGGTATGCACTGCGCTAGCCGTGTAGAATGCCGCATGGCCATCGACCCCCAATCCCTCTACCAGCAAGCCCTGACCACTCAGGGCTATGTCGCCGATCCTGCCCAGGCCCGCGCCGTCGAGGCCCTGCAAGCCTGCTTCCTGGCCGTCGAACAGGCCCGCCCGACCCAAGGCATCTACCTCTGGGGCCCGGTCGGGCGTGGCAAGACCTGGCTGATGGACCAGTTTCACCGCTGCCTGCGCGTACCCAGCCGGCGCCAGCACTTCCATCACTTCATGGCCTGGGTGCACCAACGCCTGTTCCAGCTCAACGGCACCGCCGACCCACTGCTGGCCCTGGCCCGGGAGCTTGCCGGGCAGATCCGCGTGCTGTGCTTCGACGAACTGTTCGTCAACGACATCGGCGACGCGATCATCCTCGGTCGCCTGTTCCAGGTACTGTTCGACCAAGGCGTGGTGCTCGTCGCCACCTCCAACCAGCCTCCCGAACAGCTCTACCGCGACGGCTTCAACCGTGATCGCTTCATACCGGCCATCGCCGCGATCCAGCGGCACATGCAGGTTCTGCCGGTGGCGGGCGAGCAGGACCACCGTCTGCACCCCGGTGCCGAACGCCAGCGTTACTGGGTGGCAGCGGCGGGCCAGGCCAGCCAGTTGAACGAGGTGTTCCGCCAACTGAGCCCGGACGACCTCGGCACAGATCAGCCATTGGCGATCGGCTCCCGGCCCATACACGTGATACGCCGCAGCGAACAGGCCATCTGGTGCCGCTTCAGCGACCTGTGCGAACAACCGCTGGCTGCCATGGAGTTCATGGCCCTGTGCGACCGTTTTGCGGCCATTCTGGTATCGGAGATTCCAGCACTGGGCGGTGAGCAGCGGGCCGGGCGCATTGCCCGTGGTACCGAGGATGCGGCGGCACGGGTGGTGGCGGGCGATCGCGAACTCCCCGCATTGTCACCCAAGGACGACGCAGTGCGCCGTTTCATTGCCCTGGTCGACGAATGCTACGACCGCCGCGTAGCCCTTTACCTGGAAGCTCAGGTGCCGCTCGATGCCCTCTACACCCAAGGGTATCTGGCGTTCCCGTACCAACGGACGTTAAGCCGGCTACGGGAGATGCAACTGCAACGCTTCGCCTGAACAGCAGCCGAACCTGCTTTATTTGGCCAACCACTCCACCAGCGTGCGGTTGAACCGCACCGGCTCTTCGATCTGCGGCGCATGCCCCATGCCCTCGAAGGTGATCAGCTCACCCTTGGGGATCAGCTTGGTCACCTGCGGCCCCAGCTCGGCATACTTGCCAAGCTTGGCCTTCACCTCTGGCGGCGCGATATCGCTGCCAATCGCCGTGGTGTCCTTGTCGCCGATCAGCAGCAAGGTCGGCATCTGCAGGTCCTTGAACTCGTGGTACACCGGCTGGGTGAAGATCATGTCGTAGATCAGTGCCGAGTTCCACGCCACCGCTTCATGCCCCGGCCCCTTGTTCAAGCCCACCAGCATCTGTACCCAGCGTTCGTATTCGGGCTTCCAGCGCCCGGCATAGTAAGTCTTGCGTTCGTATTCGCGCACGCCCTCGGCATCCAGCTTCAGCTCGCGGGCATGCCACTGGTCCACGGTGCGGTAAGGCACGCCAAGGGCTTTCCAGTCTTCCAGGCCGATCGGGTTGACCATTGCCAGCCGTTCCACCTGCTGCGGGTACATCAGCGCATAGCGGGTGGCAAGCATGCCGCCAGTGGAGTGACCAAGCACAGTGGTTTGCTTCACGCCCAACTGTTCCAGCAGGGCATGGGTGTTGTCGGCCAGTTGCTGGAAGCTGTACTGGTAGTGCGCCGGTTTGCTCGACGTACAGAAGCCGACCTGGTCCGGGGCAATGACCCGGTAGCCAGCCTTGCTCAAGGCATCGATGGTGGTTTCCCAGGTGGCGGCGCAGAAGTTCTTGCCGTGCATCAGCACCACGCTACGGCCGTTGGCCTGGCCTTGGGCGGGCACGTCCATGTAGCCCATCTGTAGGGCCTGGCCCTGGGACTTGAAGTCAAAATGCTTGAGCGGGTGCGGGTAACTGAAACCTTCGAGCTGAGGGCCATAGGTGGGCGATTCGGCAGCGAAGGCCGAACCGCCTGCCAGGCAGGCCAGGGCCAGGGCGGTTGCGCGCAGCATGGGGGCACTCCATGTAGGACCATGTAGGAAAAGGCGAATGTAACAGCCCATGGACTGCGCGGAACGTGAAAGGTGTTACCAGGCGTGAAACCAGCCCAGGGTGATCATCGCCAACACCGCATAGCGGCCGGCCTTGGCCACGGTCACCAGCAGCAGGAAACGCCAGAACGGCCTCCGATTGCAGCGGTAGCAGGGTGGCGGCACCAAAGCGCTGAAAAACAGCGCCCACAGGCTAATGCCGGTCAGTTAAGAAAAGGCAAGGTGTTCTCCAAGCTTTTAGCGGCGCCTATTCGATCGCGCGCCGCCCGCGCGGCGCTTCGCGGGACAAGCCCGCTCCCACATCTGTTTCGGGCCAGTTACTCCTGCCACCTGCGCACTCGCACCCTGGGTGCATGGCGGGAGATTGATGAAGAGCAGCGTCACTGCCGATGTCGAAGGGAACAAACAGGGCGGCCAGAGGTGATCTCACAGGAGAGACTGGCCCGAAACAGATGTGGGAGCGGCCTTGTGCCGCGAAGCGCCGCGCGGGCGGCGCTCGATCTAACGGGCAACCAAAATCTCAAGGCAAACACCCGTCAGCCCTTATCGCTCAACTGACTGGCATTAGCCCACAGGCTGAGCATCAGTAGTTGGCGACCACGGTGTCTTGGCCATCCTGGGTCACCCCGATGACCTGGTAGGCATCCTTGTGGTCACCCATTTCCATGCCGGGCGAGCCCATCGGCATGCCTGGCACGGCCAGGCCCTTGAGGTCGCTGCGCTTGGCCAGCAGGCGGACTTGCTCGGCCGGCACATGGCCTTCGACGAACTTGCCGTCGATCACCCCGGTGTGGCACGACGCCAGGCGCGGTGCCACGCCCAGGCGCTGCTTGACCGCGCTCATGTTCGGTTCGACGTGATCGTTGACGGTAAAGCCGTTGTCACGCAGGTGGCTGATCCAGGCCTTGCAGCAGCCGCAGTTGGGGTCGCGGTAGACGTCAATGGTCTCGGCGGCCTGGGCTAGCCCGGTTACGGCCAGCAGGCCCAGGGTCAGCAGATGTTTGCGCAGCATTGTGAAGCTCTCCTTTAGAAACGCAGGCGGATACCGGCGACTAGCCGGGTTTGGCCGAGGTCTTCGCCGTCCTCGCGGGCCTGGTCGGCACGCTGGCCGTGCAGGCGGTTGAAACTGACCCCGATGTACGGCGCGAAGCTGCGGGTGATCTCGTAGCGCAGGCGCAGGCCCACTTCGCTATCGGCCAGCCCGGCGCCTTGCTCGCGCCCGGCGTCGTTGCGCCCGTAGAGGTTGCCCTCCAGGGTTGGCTCCAGTATCCAGCGGTTGGTCAGCAGCATAGCGTAAGCGGCTTCCAGGCGCAGCGCGGTCTGTTGCCGCTCGCCGGCGTAGGCCGTGGCCTGCAGCTCCAGGCCGTACAGCGGTGTGCCCTGGATACCGAAGGCGGCCCAGGCCTGGCCGCTGGCGGGTTTGAAGTCCTGGCGCACACCCGCCACCAGCTCCCACCATGGGCTTACCGCATGGCCCCACAGCGCTTGCAGCTCAGCCTTGTGCGTCTTGCCCTGTTCGCGTTCGCCTTCCGTACGCAGCCACAGACGGTCGATATCACCGCCGACCCAGGCGGTGGCGTTCCAGTTCAGCGCACTGCTGCTCTCGAAGTTCTGGTATTCGAGCTGGTCGGCGAGCACGGCCCAGTTCAGCGCCCGGTCGTGGACCTGGTGCCCGGGCAGGGGCGGGAAGGCGGCGCGGCGGTCGTCGTCGCTGATGGCGGGCAGGGGCGTGCGCGGCTGGCTGGCAGTGGCCGGGCCATGGCCCATGCTTTCATGGTTCATGCCGGTGTGGTTCATCGGCATGGCCTGATGGTTCATCTGGCCATGGTTCATGTCCTCCATGCCAGCGGCCATCGCCCGTTCGCTGGCGAGCAGGCTCAGCAGGGTCACGCCGGCCACGATGCTGCGGGTGCGGGGGTCATTCATCGACGCGTACCTCGCGGAACATGCCGGTCTCCATGTGGTAGAGCAAGTGGCAGTGATAGGCCCAGCGGCCCAGGGCGTCGGCAGTCACCCGGTACGAGCGGCGGCTGCCGGGCGGGATGTCGAGGGTGTGCTTGCGCACCAGGAACTGGCCGTGCTCGTCCTCCAGGTCGCTCCACATGCCGTGCAGGTGGATGGGGTGGGTCATCATGGTGTCGTTGACCAGGGTGATGCGCACCCGCTCGCCGTATCTCAGGCGCAGCGGCTCGGCATCGCTGAACTTGATGCCGTCGAACGACCAGGCAAAACGCTCCATGTGGCCGGTCAGGTGCAGCTCGATGTCGCGCGAAGGCGTGCGGCCGTCCGGGTCGGGGTAGGGGCTGCGCAAGTCGGCATAGGTGAGTACGCGGCGGCCATTGTTGCGCAGGCCGATGCCAGGGTCAGCCAGGTTGGCGCGCGGGGCCATGGTTTGCATGTCCACCAGCGGGTTGTCGGTTTCGCTGGCCGGGTGTTGCTGCATGGCCATATGTGAGCCGTGGCCCTGCGTTGCGGCCATCGCCGGCAAGCCAGCTCCCACAGGGGTAGCGCTTGGCTCGAGGGCGGCGCGGTCGATGTGGGCGCTGGCTTGCCGGTGATTGGTACTGACGCCGTCATGATCCATTTGGCCCATACCCCCATGGCCCATGTCGTCCATGCTCAATACCGGGCGTGGGTCGGGTACGGGTACCGGTGCTTGCAGCCCGGCGGCGCGGGCCAGGGTACCGCGGGCGAAGCCGGTGCGGTCCATGCTCTGGGCGAACAGGGTATAGGCGGGCAGGTCGCCCACAGTCACCAGCACGTCGTAGGTTTCGGCCACGGCAATGCGCAGTTCATCCACGGTCACGGGCACCACCGGCAAGCCGTCGGCAGCGATCACGTTCAGCTTCAACCCGGGAATACGGAAGTCGAAGTAGGTCATCGCCGAAGCGTTGATCAGCCGCAGACGCACGGTTTCGCCGGGCTGGAACAGGCAGGTGAAGTTGCCTTCCGGCGGCTGGCCGTTGAGCAGGTAGGTGTAGGTGGCGGCGCTGATGTCGGCAAGATCGGTGGGGCTCATGCGCATGCGTGCCCAGGCGGTGCGCTCGGCAACGGTCGGGCTCCAGCCGTTTTCGGCGACATCGTCGATGAAGTCGCCGACGGTACGTTTGTGGTAGTTGAACGCATCGGACTGCTGCTTCAAAGTGGCCATCAACTGTTCCGGCGCCTGGTCCGACCAGTCGCTGAACAGCAGCACATGGTCACGCTGGTAGCGGTGCGCTTCGGGCTCGCGTGGTTCGATCACGATTGCCCCGTACACCCCCGCCTGTTCCTGCAGCCCCGAATGGCTGTGGTACCAATAGGTGCCACTCTGGCGTAGGGTGAACCGGTACAGGTAGTCGCCGCCAGGTTCGATGCCAGCGAAGCTCAGGCCTGGCACCCCATCCATGTTGGCTGGCAGGATGATGCCGTGCCAGTGGATCGAAGTGTCCTGCGCCAGGTGGTTGCGCACGCGCAGGCTCACCGTGTCGCCTTCGCGCCAGCGCAGCAGCGGGCCGGGCAGGCTGTTGTTGAGGGTCAGCGCGGTGCGCGGGCGACCGGTGATGTTGACCGGCGTCTGGCCGATGAACAGTTCAAAGTGCTGGCCGGCCAGGTCACGGCCTTCGGCAGCCTGGGCCAGCGGGCGCCAGAGCCCCAGGCCCGCCAGTGTGCTGGCGGCGCCCAGGCCTTTGACGAAGGTACGGCGGGAGGGGTTGCGCAACATGGCGTGGCCTCATGCAGGAGAGCCACGATGTTCGCCCCAGGCGCCTGTCAGGTAGCTGAGGCGAACATTACAGCGTTGTCAGTTGGCGGCTTCGTCGGCACCCAGGTCGCGCATCAACAGGGCGTGGTCGAGGGCCACCTGTTCCGGAATCGGCAGGTACACCACATGGCCGTCGCCCGGTGCCACCTCGATCGCCTGCTGCTGGCCGTTGCACAGGCGATGCAGGTCGAAATGGTAGTTGCCGCGCGGGGTCATCAGCTCCAGGTGGTCACCCACGGCAAAGCGGTTCTTCACCTTGACCTCGGCCAGGCCATCCACGCGCACGCCGGTCAGCTCGCCGACGAATTGCTGGCGCTCGGACACCGAGTTGCCGCGCTGGTAGTTCTGGTACTCGTCGTGTACGTGACGGCGCAGGAAGCCCTCGGTGTAGCCGCGTTGCGCCAACGATTCGAGGTTGCCCATCAGGGCTTTGTCGAATGGCCGCCCGGCCACTGCGTCATCGATCGCCTGGCGGTACGATTGCACCGCACGGGCGCAGTAGAAGTGCGACTTGGTGCGGCCTTCGATCTTCAGCGAATGCACGCCCATGCCGGCCAGGCGCTCGACATGCTGGATGGCGCGCAGGTCCTTGGCGTTCATGATGTAAGTGCCGTGTTCGTCCTCGAACGCCGGCATTTCCGTGCCGGGGCGGTTGCTTTCCTGCAGCAGGAACACCTGCTCGGTGGGCGTACCCAGGCCCAGGGTGGGCTGCACTTCGCGAACGATATCGCCAGTGGCGTTCTCGGTGGCGGGCGTGGCATCGTACTTCCAGCGGCAGGCGTTGGTGCAGGTGCCCTGGTTGGCGTCACGCTTGTTGAGGTAGCCCGACAGCAGGCAACGGCCCGAATAGGCCATGCACAGGGCGCCGTGGACGAACACCTCCAGCTCCATGCCCGGCACCTGCTGGCGGATTTCCTCGATTTCTTCCAGCGACAGCTCGCGCGACAGGATCACCCGGCTCAGGCCCATTTGCTGCCAGAACTGTACGCTGGCCCAGTTGACCGTGTTGGCCTGTACCGACAAATGCACCGGCATGTGCGGGAAGTGCTGGCGCACCAGCATGATCAGGCCGGGGTCAGACATGATCAGTGCATCTGGCGCCATCGCGATCACCGGCGCCAGGTCCTTGAGGAAGGTCTTGAGCTTGGCGTTGTGCGGGGCGATGTTGACCACCACATAGAATCGCTTGCCCAGCGCATGTGCTTCTTCAATGCCCAGCGCCAGGTGGGCATGGTCGAATTCGTTGTTGCGCACCCGCAAGCTGTAGCGCGGCTGGCCGGCATAGACTGCGTCGGCGCCGTAGGCAAAGGCGTAGCGCATGGTCTTGAGGGTGCCGGCGGGGGCCAGCAGTTCGGGCTTGGCGATAGAGGTCATGGTGCGCACCGGGGCAAAGGGCGCGCATGCTAAAAGCCTCGGCCAGTACACGTATTGATTTACATCAAGGGAGTGGCGGCACTTTTAGCCAAGCGGCGCGCACTAATATTGCATAAGCCATTCGAGGACCTGCGATGAACGAAGCCGCTTTACAGAACAAAGCCCTGGCAGTGCTACTGGCAGTGGTGACCATTGCCTTTATCTGGATCCTGCTGCCGTACTACGGCGCGATTTTCTGGGCGGTTGTACTGGGAATCCTGTTTGCCCCCCTGCAGCGCAACCTGCTGATCCGTTTTGGGCGCAGGCGTAACCTGGCGGCGGCGGCGACGACCCTGGTGTGCCTGTTGGTGGCGGTGTTGCCGGTGTTCATCACCAGCGCGCTGCTGGTGCAGGAAGGCGCCACCCTGTATCAGCGTATCGAGAGCGGGCAGCTGGATATCGCCGGTTATGTCGAGCGCGGCAAGGACCTGCTGCCTGCATTTGCCCAGCACGGCCTGGACAACCTGGGCATGGGCAACCTCGATGGTTTGCGTGACAAGATCACCAAGTGGGCGACCCAGGGCAGCCAGGTACTGGCAAGCCAGGCGTTCAACTTTGGCCAGGGTACCTTCGAGCTGGTGGTCAGCTTCGGCGTCATGATGTACCTGTTGTTCTTCTTCCTGCGCGAAGGCGCCGACGTGGCGCGCCGTGTGCGCCTGGCGGTGCCGCTTCCCGAGCAGCAGAAGCGTCGCTTGCAGCTGAAGTTCAACCGGGTGGTGCGGGCGACGGTGAAAGGCAACGTCCTGGTGGCCATTACCCAGGGCGCACTGGGCGGCTTGATTTTCTGGGTGCTGGATATCCCCAGCGCGCTGGTGTGGGCGGTGCTGATGGCGTTTCTGTCGCTGCTGCCGGCGGTGGGGGCGGGTATCGTCTGGGCACCGGTGGCGGCGTACTTCCTGCTGACCGGGGCGATCTTGCCCGGGATCATCCTGACCGCGTTCGGGGTACTGGTGATCGGCCTGGTGGACAACCTGCTGCGGCCGATCCTGGTGGGCAAGGACACGCGTATGCCGGACTACCTGATTTTGGTGTCGACGCTGGGCGGATTGGCGGTGTTCGGGCTCAACGGCTTTGTGATCGGACCGTTGATTGCGGCGCTGTTCATGTCCAGCTGGGCGATCTTTGCCGCGACCAAGCCGCAGGTGCAGTTGCCGCAGTAACGTACCATGCGCAAGGTCCTGTAGGAGCGGCTTTAGCCGCGAACACCGGCAAAGACGGTGCCATCCACCGCGTCGCCTGTTCGCGGGCACGCCCGCTCCCACAGGAGTAATAGCACCTGTCAGCAATACCTCATTGCTTCATGCCCAGTTCGGCATCATCCATCAACGCCTTGGCCATCGCACTCAGGTAGTGGGCAGCCCATATCATCATCGGTTTCTCGTCCATCAGGCCGGTGATGGTCAGTTCGCGTACATAGCCCATCAGTTCCGAAGATTGCTCGCGGGCGTCGCGGCAGGGAATGCCTGGTTCGATGCGGAACAGTGGGTGGGTGCCGTTTTCGCCTTGATAGAAGGTGGTCTTGCCGACGGTGAATTGGGTGTCTTCTGTGGTCATCGGTGTATCCCCTGGAGTTTCTCGAATGCCTGGGCGGGCCTCTTCGCGGGCGCGCCCGCTCCCACAGGTGCTGTGCAAAGCCTGAGGCTTGTGGTGATCAGGGTGTATTCGAGGGAATGGGGATGGAGGGGTGGATCGGGAACGATTTTCAACATTACGATTTACCGTTATCGGTGCCGCCTCCTGCCTGCTGTCAAACAGTTGGGTGGCAGCTGTACGTGGGTTGACAGACCGGCGGAAATCGTAAAGTTCCGGCGCACGCAAGCGTGCCCGCACGTACAGCCGCCATAAAGACGAACCGCACACGATTTACCGTCACAGCCTGTCAAAGCTGTATCGTTGATGAGCAACGACAGACCGAGACTAGAGCGCTATCAGAGCAGCGGCAACGGAAAATGCGCGGCAGGAGTATGTTTGGGAAATGGCCTACAGGGAAGGGGTTAAATCCGACATGTCAGGTGTTCTGTGCCCGATTGCGTCAGGGCGGTGAGGTGCCTGCCTTGGTTTTTGCGGTGCTGCGCAGATCGAGCGCCGCCCGCGCGGCGCTTCGCGGGACAAGCCCGCTCCCACATTTGTTGCAACGTGGCCATGTCTGTTAGGCCATGGTTGTCAGCCTCGTTGGTCTGACTCAATTTCTCGGCTGGCGTTGCCGCAGCCCAGTCTCAAGACATGCACCAAGGCAGGCAACCATGGCCTGACAGGTTCGGCACGTTGCAACAAATGTGGGAGCGGGCTTGTCCTAATGCCGGTCAGTTAAGCAATTTGGGGCCGCGTTGCGGCCCATCGCCGGCAAGCCAGGCTCCCACAATATGGCGCATGGCTTGAATCCGATGCGGTCGGTGTGGGAGCTGGCTTGCCGGCGATGGGCTGCACAGCAGCCCCGGCAGTCTTAACTGACTGGCATTAGGGCTTGTCCCGCGAAGCGCCGCGCGGGCGGCGCTCGATCTCACAGGCGGTGCAAATCCAGAACGGTCAGATATCCCACACCACATTGATACCGAAGTTGCGCCCCGGCATGCTCAGGCGGTCGATGTTGGCGGGCTGGGTCACACCGGCTTCAC
Organism: Pseudomonas sp. NPDC089407; assembly: GCF_044900445.1. NCBI lineage: Bacteria > Pseudomonadati > Pseudomonadota > Gammaproteobacteria > Pseudomonadales > Pseudomonadaceae > Pseudomonas > Pseudomonas sp. NPDC089407. The sequence continues at coordinate 173,794 of NZ_JBJDNB010000005.1, read as the reverse complement.
CCTGGCCGTCGTAGCTGCGTACCGAGTCCCACTGCCAGTACTTCTTGTCGGTGAGGTTGTACAGGCCAGCGTTGATGGTGACGTCGTCGGTAACCTTGTAGAAACCGGTCAGGTCCAGCACGCCGTAGCCCGGGGTGCGGAACTTCGAGGTCGAGCCGTCGGGCGAATAGAAGGTGCTGTCGTCGACACGGGTCTTGCGCTTGACCAGCGTCCAGCTCAGCAGGCCGCCGTAGTTCTGCTGCTCGTAGCCCAGGCCGAATACGCCCTTCAGCGGGTTGACGGTGTTCAGTGGCTCGCCGCTATCGTCGTTGCGGCCATAGGTGTAGGCAATCGAACCCTGGGTGTACAAGCCCTGCGGCGCACCAAAGTGGTCGAGGTTCAGGCGGCCTTTGACCTCGGCACCCTTGATGGTGGCGTGCTTGATGTTGTTGGCCTGGAAGGTTTGTTCCAGGTTGGCACCCTGCACCGCGTCTTCGTCGATGAAGTCGCGGTACTTGTTGTAGAACACCGCCACGTCGAAGTTGCCGGCGTCGAAGTTGCCGCGCAGGCCGGTTTCGTAGCTTTTGCTCTTTTCCGGCTCAAGGTTCGGGTTGCCTTCCACGCGGTAGCCTTGCTCGATGTTTTCGAAGCGGCCATACATGGCCTTGGCGGTCGGGGTGCGGAAACCTTCGGCGTATTGGCCGTACCAGGTGTAGTTGTCATTGAAGGCATAGGTCAGGCCGAACTTGGGCGAGACGCGGTGCCATTTCTTGTCCGAGTCGTCCTGCGAGGTGGGCGCGGTGCCGGTGGACTCCAGGCCACGCAGGAACTCCTCGGTGAACTTGGGTTCCATGCGCGTGTAGTCGTAGCGGGCGCCGGGCATGAAGGTCCAGTTGTTCCAGCGGATCTCGTCCTGAACGAACAGGCTGTAAGTGTTCACCGTTGGGTCCGGGAAATCGCTGACCAAGGCCTGCGAGTCAGCCGTGCTGACTTGGCCGATGGCCCGGCAAGCGCCACCCACAGCCAGGCAGGTGCCTGTACCGCTGCGCGATCCGGTCACCTTTTCATGCTTCAGGGTTGCGCCGTAGGTCAGCAGGTGGTCGGTCTGGCCAATGCTGAATGCCTTGTCCAACTGAGCGTCGAACATCCATTGGCGGTCTTTGTAGGTGGTATCGCGGGTACGCAGCACGGTACGGCTGAAGGGGAAATAGACTTCCTCGGTATGCTGGTCGGTCTTGGCAATCTGGTAGTTGAGGCTCCACTTGATATGGTCAGCTACCAGAGAATCCAGGCCAAATTCGTGATTGATACCGAAGCGCTCGCGGGTAATGGTGTCTTCGCCGGTACGGCTGCGGTACATGCCCAGGCCGGTACCGTTGGTGAACGGCCCGCCCACCGCGCTGAGGATGTTCTGGTCACGGTCATCCTTGTAGCGCTCGTAGGTAAAACCCAGGCGCGCGTCGTCGGCGTAGTTCCAGCCCAGCTTGGCCAGCACGTTGGTGGTGCGTGCGTCCATCGGGTTGGCTTCGGTACGCGACAGGCCATCGCCACTGTGGTGGCCTTGGGTTTCGGTCTCGTGGCCATTGCGCTGGCTCAGGTGCAGCAGGCCATCGAAGTCGCCCTCGCGACCGGCGACGGTGGCCGAAGTCAGCCAGCTTTCATCAGCCGAGCTGTAGCCGGTCTTCAGGCGTGCGCCGACGTCCTTGCCGGGTTTGATGATGTTATCCGGGTCGAGGGTGAAGTAGCTCACGGCGCCGCCGATGGCGTTGCTGCCGTACAGCACCGAGGCCGGGCCGCGGAGGATTTCCACGCGCTTGACGATTTCCGGGTCGACATAGTTGCGCTGGGTTTGCGCATAAGGGCCGTAGAAGAAGCTGTCGGGGATCGACACGCCGTCGACCTGGGTAAGGATCCGCTCGCCGTCGATACCGCGGATGTTGTAGCCGTTCAGGCCGCTGCGCTGGCCAGTGCCGGATACCGACACGCCTGGCTCGTAGCGCACCAGGTCCTGGATGTTGTTGACGTTCTGCCGGTCCAGTTGCTCGCGGGTCTGCACGCTGACGGTGCTGGGTACCTGGCTGACGTCCTGGGCGCTACGGGTGGCGCTGACGGTTACCTGTTGCAGCGCGATCACGTTGCTGCCGGTCTGGCGCTCGAGGACCACATTGCCGTGGCTGATCTTGCGAAAGCTCAGGCCAGTACCGTGCAGCAGGCGCTTGAGTGCGGCATCTGGCGGCAGCGAGCCCTGTACCCCTGGCGACGCCACGCCGTCGGCCAGTTCGGCACTGAAGCCGACCTGCCAGCCGGTGACCTGGCTGAAGGCGTTGATTGCCGACACCAGCGGCTGCTGGCCGATGCTGAAGCGGTAATCGCCCATGCGTGGGCTGCTGGCCTGGGCCGGTTCGGCGGCCAGCGCCGGCAGGCTGCAGGCGCCGCTGGCCAACAGGGCCAGGGTCAGAAGAGACAGTTGCCCTGTACGGCGGGAAAGGGGGGACGAGCGGGTAGGACCTGTGGACATCGGAAGCGCTCCCAGACGCGCGGACTGTTATAAGTGATGGCTGTTCTCGTTTTCAAACAAGAATCAGTTGCATTGGCTATAACGAGACGGGTGGGAGGGCGTGACCGCGTAAAAATAGTTTGGAAGGTTATTGCAGGCAGTCTGCGAACCCTGTGCGAGGCTTTGCCGCGAAGAATCCAGCGCTGTGCAATGGCACCGGCTTTGCCGGTGTTCGCGGCTAAAGCCGCTCCTACAACGATGTGTGTGGCTGATGCGGTCAGTTCAGGATCACCAGCGCCGGGTACTCATGCAACTGGGCCGAGGTGATGTGGGCCAGCGCACGCAGGGTTTCCAGCGGCTGGTCGAGGCGGTAGTTGCCGGTGACGGCAACGTCCTCCAGTTGCGCATTGCGGTTGATGATCCAGCCTGGGTAGTAACGCCGCACCTCGGCCAGCACCTGGCTCAGCGGGCAGTTCTCGAACACCAGGCGGCCGTCGATCCAGGCCAGGTCTTTGTGCATGTCGGGGCGCTGGCGCTGGCCAAAGCCCTGTGGGCCGACGCTGATGCTGTCGCCAGCGCTCAGGCGAATGCGCTGATCGCGCGCGCCCTGCAGGTCTACATCGCCGCGCTGCACCCGCACCTGTGCCTCGCCGTCGAGGTAGCGTACGGCAAAGTCGGTGTCGCGTACCTGCGCACGCAATGGCCCAGCCTCTACCTCCAGCGGCAACAGCGCGCCAGCGGAAACCTGGAAGTACGCCTCACCCTGCAGCAAGCGGGCGACCTGGCGCCCGTCACGACGGTCGCTGGCAAACGCCGAGTTGGTGTTGAGCAGTACTTTTGCGCCGTCCTCCAGCTGCAGGCGCTGGCGCTCACCGACCACGGTCAGGTGGTCGGCCTGCAGGCGCGTGGGCAAGTTGCCGACGGTGAACAGCCCAACCAGCAGCACCGCTGCAGTGGTCAGGGGTTTCCAGTGGCTGCGCAGGCGCCCGCGCCACGAGCGGCGCTGCTGTCGGTGCAGTTGCGTGGCCACCTGGTGCAGCGGCGTACCGTTCCACAGCGCTTCGGCCTCGACGTAGGCCTCGGCGTTTTCCGGTGCGGCGCTCAACCACGCTTCAAATGCCTGGGTGTCTTCGGCATCGGCACATTGCAGGCGCACCAGCCAGTCCAGCGCCTCGTCCATGGCACGAGCACGGGCGCTGGGCCCGGCAGGTGACGGGCGAGGGGCAGGGCGGTCGGTCACGGTGAATCCTTGCGTGGTTTTTTGCGAATGATCAAGGCTTGGGCAGGGTGTGGCAAGCGCTTTGCGCTACCGCTCGCCTGTTCGCGGCTCACTTGAGGCGATCGGCTACACCCATGCAGATGGCCATGATCAGTTTCAGTTCCTTCTGTACCGTGCTGGCCGAAACATTCAGTTGTTCGGCAATTTCCAGGTAGGTGGCGCCATGCAGGCGGCTGAGGAAGAAGATGCGCTGTTGGCGCTCGCTCAACTGGTTGAGGCTGACGCTGAGGTGCCTGAGCAACTGTTCGGCATGGGCAGCATCCTCGCTGCTGCTGGCGGGCGCGGCCACGCTGTGCAGCACCTCGTCGGGCACGTCGTCGACCAGCATGCGCGCCTGCACCCGGCGCGCGCGCAGGTGGTCGAGCGCGAGGTTGCGCGCCGTCTGGAACACAAACGGCTCGATATGCTCGATCGGCCGCTCGCCCAGGGCACGGGACACCCGCAGGTAGGTTTCCTGCAGCAGGTCTTCGGCCGTGCTGGGGTTGCCGACCATGCGCTGCAGGGTGCGCAGCAGGGTAAGGCGCTGTACGAGGAAGACAGAGTTGAACCGGGACTGACTCACGGGGGGACCTGGCCGACGAAAGGTTAATGATAATGCTTATCATCCATGTCGAAGGTCAAGTGTGGAAATGTTAGGAAAAGGTAAAGAGTGTGAGTCTGCAGGCCCTGCGCGGTCACTGTAGGAGCGGCCTTGCGTCGCGATGGGCTGCAAAGCAGCCCCAGAAATCTATGCCCAAAGGCTGAAATCCTGGGGCCGCTTTGCGGCCCATCGCGACGCAAGGCCGCTCCTACAAGGGAGCGTGCCAAGGCTTAGCGGGCGCTACACAACGCCAAACAGTTATCCAGCATCCGGTTGCTGAACCCCCACTCATTGTCATACCACGCCAGCACCTTGAGCATGCGCCCGTTGGCCCGGGTATGGTTGGCATCAAAGATCGACGACAGCGGGTTGTGGTTGAAATCGCAAGAAACCAGTGGCAATGCGTTGTAGCCCAATACCTTGGAATGCTTGCTGGCCTCGAGGAACAGTTGGTTGACCTGCTCGGTCGTGGCCTCGCGCCTGAGGTTGACGGTGAGGTCCACCAGCGACACGTTGATCACCGGCACACGCACCGCCATGCCGGTCAGCTTGCCGGCCAGCTCCGGCAGCACCAGGCCCACGGCTTCGGCGGCACCGGTCTTGCTCGGGATCATCGACTGGGTGGCCGAACGCGCGCGGTACGGGTCGCCGTGGTACACGTCGGTCAGCACCTGGTCGTTGGTGTAGGCGTGAATGGTGGTCATCAGGCCCTGCTCGATACCGAACTCGCGGTGCAGCACCTGGGCAATCGGCGCCAGGCAGTTGGTGGTGCAGGAGGCGTTGGAAATGACCTGGTGGGAAGCCCGCAGGATGTCATGGTTGACCCCGTACACCACCGTGGCATCGACACCCTTGCCCGGCGCCGAGACAATCACCTTGCTCGCACCCGCGGCCAGGTGGGCGGCAGCCTTGGCGCGCTCGGTGAACAACCCGGTGCACTCGAACACCACGTCGATGGCTTCGGCCTTCCACGGCAGTTCGGCCGGGTTGCGAATGGCACTGACCGCGATGCGGTCACCATTGACCGTGATGCTTTCGTGGTCGGCCTCTACCGTGGCGTCGAAGGCGCCGTGCACGCTGTCGTACTTGAGCAGGTGGGCATTCATGGCGCTGTCGCCCAGGTCGTTGATGGCGACGACCTGCAGGTCCTGGCGGTAGCCTTGGGTATACAGTGCGCGCAGGACGTTGCGCCCGATGCGGCCGAATCCATTGATGGCGATGCGTAGGGTCATGGCAGTACCTCTGGCAGTCCGAGTGAAACCTGTGGCACAAAGGAGCTTCACTGAAACGGTTTTGTTGTTGGAATTACAAGATTATTCACTATCAGATAGAAAACAAGCCTTTTTAGTGGCAGTATTTTGTTTAAACATACAACGAGTGGTTGGGCGATGTGCCTCCGCCGATGCAGCGGGCTCCTTACCTTGAGCCTAGGCCGCAATCGTTTGGAGGGGAAATGCCCGTAAACCGCCCTTACAATTAGCCTGGAGTCCAGTACATGCATCCGCGCATCCTTGAGGTCACCCAGCGGCTGATCGAACGCAGCCGTGCCACCCGCGAACGCTACCTGCAGCTGATTCGCGGCGCGGCCAGTGACGGGCCCATGCGTGCCAGCCTGCAGTGCGCCAACTTCGCCCACGGCGTGGCCGGTTGCGGCAGCGACGACAAGCAGGCCCTGCGCCTGATGAACGCGGCCAACGTGGCCATCGTCTCGGCCTACAACGACATGCTGTCGGCCCACCAGCCGTACCTGCACTTCCCCGAGCAGATCAAGCAGGCCCTGCGCGAGGTCGGTTCGGTTGGCCAGTTCGCCGGTGGCGTGCCGGCCATGTGCGATGGTGTGACCCAGGGCGAGCCCGGCATGGAGCTGGCCATCGCCAGCCGCGAAGTCATCGCCATGTCCACTGCGGTAGCGCTGTCGCACAACATGTTCGACGCCGCGCTGATGCTGGGCATCTGCGACAAGATCGTCCCCGGCCTGATGATGGGGGCGCTGCGCTTCGGCCATTTGCCGACCATCTTCGTCCCGGGTGGGCCGATGGTTTCCGGCATTTCCAACAAGCAGAAGGCCGACGTGCGCCAACGCTATGCCGAAGGCAAAGCCAGCCGCGAAGAGCTGCTGGAATCGGAAATGAAGTCTTACCACAGCCCTGGCACCTGCACGTTCTACGGCACCGCCAACACCAACCAGCTGGTGATGGAAGTCATGGGCCTGCACCTGCCGGGCGCCTCGTTCGTCAACCCGTATACCCCACTGCGCGACGCGCTCACCGCCGAGGCCGCGCAGCAGGTCACGCGCATGACCAAGGCCAGCGGCAGCTTCATGCCACTGGGCGAAATCGTCGACGAGAAGGCCCTGGTCAACTCCATCGTCGCCTTGCACGCCACCGGTGGCTCGACCAACCACACCCTGCACATCCCGGCGATTGCCCAGGCAGCGGGTATCCAGCTGACCTGGCAAGACATGGCCGACCTCTCCGAAGTGGTGCCGACCCTGTCGCACGTCTACCCCAATGGCAAGGCCGACATCAACCACTTCCAGGCGGCTGGCGGCATGGCCTTCCTGATCCGCGAGCTGCTCGACGCGGGGCTGCTGCACGAAGACGTCAACACCGTCGCCGGCCATGGCCTGCGCCGCTACACCCAAGAGCCGTTCCTCGACAATGGCAAGCTGGTGTGGCGCGAGGGGCCGCAGCACAGCCTGGACGAAAGCATCCTGCGCCCGGTGGCGCGGCCGTTCTCGGCCGAAGGTGGCCTGCGGGTGATGGAAGGCAACCTCGGCCGTGGCGTGATGAAAGTGTCGGCCGTCGCCGCCGAGCACCAGGTGGTCGAGGCCCCGGCGCGGGTGTTCCACGATCAGCAGTCGCTGGCCGATGCGTTCAAGGCCGGTGAGCTGGAGTGCGATTTTGTCGCCGTGGTGCGTTTCCAGGGGCCACGTTGCAACGGCATGCCGGAACTGCACAAGCTCACGCCGTTCCTCGGCGTGTTGCAGGACCGTGGCTTCAAGGTGGCGCTGGTGACCGACGGGCGCATGTCCGGTGCCTCGGGCAAGATCCCGGCGGCCATCCACGTTTGCCCGGAAGCTTATGACGGGGGCCCGCTGGCGCGGGTGCGCGATGGTGATATGGTGCGGGTCGATGGTGTCGAAGGCACGCTGCGGGTGATGGTGTCGGCCGAAGAACTGGCCAGCCGAGATCTGCCGCCGGCGCCCCAGGGCAACGACCTGGGCTGCGGGCGCGAGCTGTTCGGCTTCATGCGCATGGCGTTCAGCCCGGCAGAGCAGGGCGCCAGTGCCTTTACCTCGGCCCTGGAGAACCTCAAATGAAGGACCTGCTGGTTGGCGACATCGGCGGCACCAATGCCCGTTTTGCGTTGTGGCGTGACAACCAGCTGCATGAGGTAAAAGTCTTCGCCACCGCGGACTACACCAGCCCGGAGCAGGCCATCGAGGCCTACCTGCATGGCCAGGGTATCGCCCGTGGCGGCCTGGCGGCGGTGTGCCTGGCGGTGGCCGGGCCGGTCGATGGCGATGAGTTTCGCTTTACCAACAACCACTGGCGCCTGAGCCGTAGTGCTTTCTGCAAGACCTTGCAGGTCGAGCGGCTGTTACTGATCAACGACTTCACCGCCATGGCGCTGGGCATGACCCGCCTGCGCGAGGGTGAGTTCCGCGAAGTGTGCCCCGGCCAGGCCGACCCGGCACGACCGGCGCTGGTGATCGGGCCAGGTACCGGCCTGGGCGTGGGCTCGCTGTTGCGCCTTGGCGAGCAGCACTGGCAGGCTTTGCCAGGAGAGGGCGGGCATGTCGACCTGCCGGTGGGCAATGCCCGCGAAGCGGCGATTCACCAGCAGATTCACGGGCAGATCGGCCATGTCAGTGCCGAGACCGTGCTCAGTGGCGGCGGCCTGGTGCGGCTGTACCAGGCGATGTGCGCGCTGGACAGTGACATACCTCGGCACACTTCCCCGGCGCAGATCACCGATGCTGCGCTGGGCGGCGAGCCGCGGGCGCTGGCGGTGGTTGAGCAGTTCTGCCGGTTTCTCGGCCGCGTCGCTGGTAACAATGTGCTCACGCTGGGTGCGCGGGGCGGGGTCTATATTGTCGGCGGGGTGATCCCGCGCTTTGCCGAGCTGTTCCTGCGCAGCGGGTTTGCCGCAAGCTTTTCCGACAAGGGTTGCATGAGTGGCTACTTCGCTGGCGTGCCGGTGTGGCTGGTGACGGCGGAGTTTTCCGGGTTGCTGGGGGCCGGGGTGGCTTTGCAGCAGGCTTTGGATCACGGATAGCTGACAAGGGGCCGCTGCGCGGCCCATCGCGACACAAGGCCGCTCCTACAGGGGACCGCAGATATTTCTGGCATTGCGCGGCCCTGTAGGAGCGGCCTTGTGTCGCGATGGGGCGCGAAGCGGCCCCAATAACAGGCAACCAAGACCTGTAATCAACAAGAGGAAGGACCACCTTGAGCACTGCCGGCAAATCGATCCTGATGGTCGACGACGACCAGGAAATCCGCGAACTGCTGCAAACCTACCTGAGCCGCTCCGGCTTCCAGGTGCATGCCGAGGCCGATGGCGCCGGCTTTCGCCGCGCGCTGGAAAGCACCCCCTGTGACCTGGTCATTCTCGATGTCATGCTTCCCGACGAAGACGGTTTCAGTCTGTGCCGCTGGATCCGCCAGCACCCGCGCCAAGCCCGCGTGCCGATCATCATGCTCACCGCCAGTTCCGACGAAGCCGACCGGGTCATCGGTCTGGAACTGGGCGCCGACGACTACCTGGGCAAACCTTTCAGCCCGCGCGAGCTGCAAGCGCGGATCAAGGCCCTGCTGCGCCGCGCCGAATTCGGCCAGGCGGCGCCGGGCAGTGCCGTGCTGGCCTTCGATGACTGGCGCCTGGACACGGTCAGCCACCGGCTGTTTCACCGTAATGGTGAAGAGGTGATCCTCTCTGGCGCCGATTTCGCCCTGCTCAAGCTGTTCCTCGACCACCCGCAACAGATCCTCGACCGCGACACCATCGGCAACGCCACCCGTGGCCGCGAGCCGATGCCGCTGGACCGTATCGTCGACATGGCGGTCAGCCGCCTGCGCCAGCGCCTGCGTGATACCGACAAGCCTCCCCGGCTGATCCGCACCGTGCGCGGCAGTGGCTACCTGCTGGCGGCACATGTCTGCTGTGCGCCCTGAGCGGCGCTGGCGCCTGCTGCCGCGCTCGCTGCTGGGGCGCATGCTGCTGCTGACCTTGCTGGTCGTGCTGCTGGCCCAAGGCTTGTCCAGCATCATCTGGGTTTCGCAATTGCGCGCCAGTCAATTGCAAGGCCTGCGTGCCAGTGCCAGCAGCCTGGCCCATTCGATGAGCGCCAGCGTCAGTTACTTCCGCTCGCTGCCGGTGGGCTATCGGCCGTTGGTGCTCGACCAGTTGCGCAGCATGGGCGGTACGCGGTTTTTCGTGTCGCTCAACGCCACGCCGCTGGACATGCAGGCCCTGCCCGTCACCCCGCGCAAGCAGGCGGTGATCGATGTATTCCAGCAGGTATTGCATGAGCGGCTGGGCTCGCAGATGGAAATTTCCGTGGAGTTCGTCGGGCCAGACGACCTGCGCATCTTCAACAGCGGCCTCAAGCTCGACGAGTTGCCACGTTCATGGGCGCATTACTCACTGACCCTGGAACCACTGAAACCACCGGTGCTGGTGACGCAGATCCGCCTGGCTGAGGGCGAGTGGCTGTACATTGCCTCGCTGCTGCCCGAGCCGTACACCAGCCTGGAAGCCGAAAGCCTGCCGCGCCAGCAGATCGGTTTCATCGTGCTGACCACGGGCTTGTTGCTGTTGTTCATCGGCTTGCTGGTGCACTGGCAAAGCTGGCCACTCAAACGCCTGGCGCGGGCCGCGCGGGAGATGTCACTAGGTGCCGATGTGGCGCCCGTGGCCGAAGGTGGCGGCAGCGAAGTGGTCGAGGTCAGCCGGGCATTCAACAGCATGCGCGAGCGCATCAGCCGCTACCTCACCGAACGCAGCCAGTTGTTCAGCGCCATATCCCACGACCTGCGCACGCCGATTACCCGCTTGCGCCTGCGTGTCGAATTGCTGGAGGACGAGCGCTTGCAGGCCAAGTTCAGCCAGGATCTCGACGAGCTGGAGCTGCTGGTCAAAGGCGCGTTGCAGTGCGTGAAGGACACCGACATCCACGAGAACATCGAGCCGGTTGACCTCAACCAGGTGCTGGAAATCCTGGCCGAACCTTACCTGGGCGATGGCCGCATCACGGTCGACGGCCGGGCACTGGCGCCATACCCGGGCAAGCCATTGGCGCTGCGGCGCTGCATCGGCAACCTGATCGACAACGCCATCAAGTATGGCGAGCGGGCACGGCTGCGCATCATCGACGGGGCCGAGGGCTTTGTGCTGCAAGTGGACGACCAAGGGCCGGGGGTGCCGCAACAGCAACTGGAGCAGGTGTTCGAGCCGCATTTCCGTCTGGCCGGGCAGCAGCAGGGGTACGGGCTGGGGTTGGGTATTGCGCGCAATATTGCCCATAGCCATGGCGGTGAGGTGAGCTTGTTGAACCTGCGTGAGGGCGGGTTACGGGTGACCTTGTACCTGCCGCGGGGTATGGACTGAATTTTTTGTTGGCAGGTCTGGCCCTATCGCCGGCAAGCCAGCTCCCACAGGTACAGCGCAAGCCTTGAGGTTTGTGCGGTCCTTGTGGGAGCTGGCTTGCCGGCGATAGGGCCATTGCAGGTCACACAAATGTCACTGCCCAGTGACAATCCCACCGTCCTTCGTGACATCTCCCAAAACCCCACTGGCTAAAATTCGCAAACGACTGGCAAGGATCAAGCTGGCCCATGAACGCCCTCAATCTGCCTTCCACCAGCTGGCTCAACGCCCCGGCCCATTCCAGCTGGCGCCAGGCCGAAGCACAGCGCCTGCTAACCTTCGCCAAGGCCGCGAAGCTGCCCGATGGCTTCGGCAACCTCGACGCCAACGGGCAACTCGCCCCCGGCGCCCGCGCCGACACCATGAACACCGCACGCATGACCCACTGCTTTGCCCTGGCCCACCTGCAGGGCATCCCCGGTTGCCTCGCCTACGCCGAACACGGTGTGGCCGCCCTGCGAGGTGCCATGCAGGACGTCAGCTACGGCGGCTGGTTCGCCCACCCCGGTGGCCAGCAAGACAGTGGCAAGGCCGCTTACCTACACGCCTTCGTCGCCCTTGCCGCCAGCTCTGCCGTGGTAGCCGACGTCGTTGCTGCCCACGCCTTGCTGGCAGACGCCATCCAGGTGCTCGAAACGCAATTCTGGAGCGAAGCCGAAGGCGCCCTTCGGGAAGCCTTTTCCCGCGCCTGGCAACTGCCTGAGCCGTACCGAGGCGCCAACAGCAACATGCACGCGACCGAGGCCTTCCTGGCCCTGGCAGATGTCACCGGCAACAGCCTGTGGTTGCAACGCGCGTTGCGTATCGCCGAACGCATCATCCATACCCATGCCGCTGCCAACGGTTATCGGGTCATCGAGCATTTCGACACCCTTTGGCAGCCGCTGCCGGATTACAACCACGAACACCCCGCCGACCCCTTCCGGCCGTATGGCATAACGCCTGGGCATGCCCTGGAATGGTCGCGGTTGCTGTTGCACCTGGAGGCCAGTCTCGAGCAAGCCGGCCTGCATGCGCCGCAATGGCTGCAAGGGTGTGCCCGCGCCTTGTTCGATACAGCTTGCCAGCAGGCTTGGAACGCCGATGGCGAACCGGGTTTCGTCTACACCCTGGACTGGGCCGATCGCCCGGTAGTGCATGCACGTTTGCACTGGGTGCACGCGGAAGCCTGCGCCGCCGCTGCCGCCCTGTTGCAGCGTACCGGCGAGGCACGGTACGAGCAGTGGTACCGCAACTGCTGGGGCTTCATCGCCAACCATTTCATCGACCCTGTCGCTGGCAGCTGGCACCACGAACTCGATGCCCACACCCGGCCAGCCGGGACCCTCTGGCCGGGCAAACCCGACCTGTATCACGCCTATCAGGCGCTGCTGCTGCCAGGCTTGCCGCTGGCTCTCAGCCTGGCCAGCAACCTGGCCGGCAATGTAACCAGATGATGACATTCACGCATCGCTTCGTTACCTGGCGAAGCGGGCTCGCTGTTTAGACTCCATGCTACGCAAGCGATCGACTTGCACGGCATAACAACAAGAAAGGTGCTTCGATGAATTCCACGCTCCGTCTCGCTGCCGCTATATCCTTGGCCTCTTTACTCCCGCTCGGCGCCCAGGCAGCCGAACCCAAAGGCAGTGTCGAAGTGGTGCACTGGTGGACCTCCGGCGGTGAAAAAGCGGCGGTCGATGTGCTCAAGGCACAGGTCGAAAAAGACGGTTTCACCTGGAAGGACGGCGCCGTTGCCGGTGGTGGCGGTGCCACGGCCATGACCGTACTCAAAAGCCGCGCCGTCGCTGGCAACCCGCCAGGTGTGGCGCAAATCAAAGGCCCCGACATCCAGGACTGGGCGGCCACCGGCCTGCTCGACGCCGATGTGCTCAAGGATGTGGCCAAGGAAGAAAAGTGGGACTCGCTGCTCGACAAAACGGTTGCCGACACCGTGAAGTACGACGGTGACTACGTCGCCGTTCCGGTGAATATCCACCGCATCAACTGGCTGTGGATCAACCCGGAGGTGTTCAAGAAGGCCGGCATCGACAAGGCGCCCACCACACTCGACGAATTCTACGCCGCTGCCGACAAGCTCAAGGCCGCCGGCTTCATCCCGCTGGCCCACGGTGGCCAGCCGTGGCAGGACAGCACTGTGTTCGAAAGCGTGGTGCTGGCGGTGATGGGCGCCGATGGCTACAAAAAGGCCATGGTCGACCTTGACAGCGCGACCCTGACCGGCCCACAGATGGTCAAGGCGTTGACCGAGCTGAAAAAGGTTGCCACCTACATGGACCCGGATGGCAAAGGCCAGGACTGGAACCTGGAAGCGGCCAAGGTCATCAACGGCAAGGCCGGCATGCAGATCATGGGCGACTGGGCCAAGAGCGAGTGGACCCTGGCGAAGAAAACCGCCGGCACGGATTACCAGTGCGTGCCATTCCCCGGTACCGACAACGCGTTCCTGTACAACATCGACTCGCTGGTGGTGTTCAAGCAGAACAATGCCGGCACCTCTGCCGGTCAGCAGGACATCGCGCGCAAGGTGCTGGGCGAGGACTTCCAGAAGGTCTTCAGCACGAATAAAGGCTCGATCCCGGTGCGCAACGACATGCTTGCCGACATGGGCAAGTACGGCTTCGACGCCTGCGCGCAAACCTCCGCCAAGGACTTCCTCGAAGACGCCAAAACCGGTGGCCTGCAGCCGAGCATGGCGCACAACATGGCTACCACGCTGGCCGTGCAGGGTGCGTTCTTCGATGTGGTGACCAACTACATCAACGACCCCAAGGCCGACCCGGCCGATGCGGCGAAGAAGCTGGCAGCGGCGATCAAGGCTGCCCAGTAAGGGCTGACGCAATCCCGTTGTAGGAGCGGCCTTGCGTCGCGATGGGCTGCGCAGCAGCCCCAAAACCTGCGCACTCGATATTTCAGGTAGGTGTTGATCTTGAGTCCTTGGGGCTGCTTTGCAGCCCTTCGCGACGCAAGGCCGCTCCTACAGGGGAGTGCTACGCCTTTGAGGTGAACCATGACCACAACCACCGCCCAACTGCGGGCCTCACCCCTGGACGCGCTGCAGCGCTGGCTACCCAAGCTGGTGCTGGCGCCGAGCATGTTCATTGTCCTGGTGGGTTTCTACGGCTACATCCTCTGGACCTTTGTGCTGTCCTTCACCACCTCGACCTTCCTGCCCACCTACAAATGGGCCGGCCTGGCGCAGTACGCCCGGCTGTTCGACAACGACCGCTGGTGGGTCGCCAGCAAGAACCTGTTGCTGTTCGGCGGCCTGTTCATCGCCATCAGCCTGGCCATCGGCGTGCTGCTGGCGGTATTGCTCGACCAGCGCATTCGCCGCGAGGGCTTTATCCGCACCATTTACCTATACCCCATGGCGCTGTCGATGATCGTTACCGGCACCGCTTGGAAGTGGCTGCTCAACCCTGGCATGGGCCTGGACAAGCTGCTGCGTGACTGGGGCTGGGAGGGCTTTCGCCTGGACTGGCTGATCGACCCCGACCGGGTGGTGTACTGCCTGGTGATCGCCGCCGTGTGGCAGGCATCGGGTTTCATCATGGCGATGTTCCTTGCCGGCCTGCGCGGCGTCGATCAGTCGATTATCCGGGCCGCGCAGATCGACGGCGCCAGCCTGCCGCGCATCTACTGGACGGTCGTGCTGCCCAGCCTGCGACCGGTGTTCTTCAGCGCACTGATGATCCTCTCGCACATCGCCATCAAGAGCTTCGACCTGGTCGCGGCGATGACCGCCGGTGGCCCGGGCTACTCGTCTGACCTGCCAGCCATGTTCATGTATTCGTTCACCTTCAGCCGCGGCCAGATGGGCATGGGCTCGGCCAGCGCCATCCTCATGCTCGGGGCAATCCTGGCGATCCTCGTGCCGTACCTGTACTCGGAGCTGCGGAGCAAACGCCATGCATAGCCCTGTCGACAAGGCGCCGCTGAGCGCAAGCCGCATCGCCATCCACGCGGTATTGCTGATCGCCGTGCTGCTGTACCTGGTGCCGCTGGTGGTGATGCTGCTGACCAGCTTCAAGTCCCCGGAAGACATCAGCAGCGGTAACCTGCTGAGCTGGCCGACAGTGATCACCGGCATCGGTTGGGTCAAGGCCTGGGGCACGGTCAGCGGGTATTTCTGGAACTCGATCATGATCACCGTGCCCGCAGTGCTGATCTCTACCGCCATCGGTGCGCTGAACGGCTATGTGCTGTCGATGTGGCGCTTTCGCGGTTCGCAGCTGTTCTTCGGCCTGCTGCTGTTCGGCTGCTTCCTGCCGTTCCAGACCGTATTGCTGCCGGCCTCGTTCACCCTCGGCAAGCTCGGCCTGGCCAGCACCACCAGCGGCCTGGTGCTGGTGCACGTGGTGTATGGCCTGGCCTTCACCACGCTGTTCTTCCGCAACTTCTACGTGAGCATTCCCGACGCGCTGGTCAAGGCGGCGCGCCTGGACGGCGCGGGGTTTTTCACCATCTTCCGCCGCATCATCCTGCCGATGTCGACGCCGATCATCATGGTTTGCCTGATCTGGCAATTCACCCAGATCTGGAACGACTTTCTATTCGGCGTGGTGTTTTCCAGCGGCGACTCGCAACCGATCACCGTGGCCTTGAACAACCTGGTCAACACCAGCACCGGGGCCAAGGAATACAACGTCGACATGGCGGCGGCGATGATCGCCGGCCTGCCAACCCTGCTGGTCTACGTGGTGGCAGGCAAATATTTCGTGCGCGGGCTGGCCGCCGGCGCGGTCAAGGGGTAAGTCATGGCAACGCTCGAACTGCGCAATGTGAACAAGACCTACGGCAGCGGCCTGCCAGATACCCTCAAGGACATCCAGTTGTCGATCAGGGACGGCGAGTTCCTGATCCTGGTCGGCCCGTCGGGCTGCGGCAAGTCCACGCTGATGAACTGCATCGCCGGCCTGGAGCAGATCACCGGCGGGGCGATCCTCATCGACCAGCAAGACGTCAGTGGCATGAGCCCCAAGGACCGTGACATTGCCATGGTGTTCCAGTCGTACGCGCTGTACCCGACCATGAGCGTGCGCGAGAACATCGAGTTTGGCCTGAAAATCCGCAAGCTGCCCCAGGCCGCCATCGACGAAGAGGTCGCACGGGTGGCCAAGCTGCTGCAGATCGAGCACCTGCTGGCGCGCAAACCGGCGCAGCTGTCTGGTGGCCAGCAGCAGCGGGTGGCCATGGGCCGGGCGCTGGCGCGGCGACCGAAGATCTACCTGTTCGACGAGCCGCTGTCCAACCTGGATGCCAAGCTGCGGGTCGAGATGCGCACCGAAATGAAACTGATGCACCAACGGCTGAAGACCACCACCGTGTACGTCACCCATGACCAGATCGAAGCCATGACCCTGGGTGACAAGGTGGCCGTGATGAAGGACGGCATCATTCAGCAGTTCGGTACGCCGCAGCAGATCTACAACGACCCGGCCAACCAGTTTGTCGCCAGCTTCATTGGTTCACCGCCGATGAACTTCATCCCGGTGCACCTGACCAAAGAAGACGGTCGCGTGTTGGCGCTGCTCGACAGCGGCCAGGCGCGCTGCGAGCTGCCATTGGGGCTGGCCACCGAGGAACTGGATGGCCGCGAGATCATCCTTGGCATTCGCCCCGAGCAGGTTGCCCTGGGGGCAGGGGAGGGCAACGGCCTGCCAGGCATCCGCGCCGAAGTGCAGGTGACCGAGCCCACCGGGCCGGACCTGCTGGTGTTCGTCACGCTCAACCAGACCAAGGTGTGCTGCCGCCTGGCGCCGGATGTGGCGTGCCAGGTGGGTGACAGTCTCAACCTGCAGTTCGACCCGGCGCGGGTACTGCTGTTCGACGCCAACAGCGGCCAGCGCCTGCACCTGGCCAGCACTGCCGCAGCCGTAAAGGACAACGTGGCTCACTTCAAAGGCCGCTAACTCGTCTACACCATCAATAAGAAAAAAGAGGACGCAAAGGGATGGAACAGCGCAAACGCATCAGAACACTAGGCTCGCTGGCCCTGCTTGCCATCGTTGGTAGCAACGGCGCACAGGCTGCCGAGGCCTTTTCCAGTGAATCGAAATGGATGACCGGCGACTGGGGCGGCACCCGTACCGAGCTGCTGGACAAGGGCTATGACTTCACCCTCGATTACGTTGGCGAGGTGGCCGGCAACCTGCACGGCGGCTTCAACGACGACAAGACCGCCCGCTACAGCGACCAGTTCGCCCTCGGCGCGCACCTGGACCTGCAGAAGATTTTTGGCTGGCATGACGCCGAGTTCAAGCTGGCGATCACCGAGCGCAGCGGCCGCAACCTGTCCAACGACCGCATCAGCGACCCGCGTGCCGGGCAGTTCAGCTCGGTACAGGAAGTGTGGGGCCGTGGCCAGACCTGGCGCCTGACCCAGATGTGGATCAAGCAGAAATACTTCGACGGCGCGCTGGATGTGAAATTTGGCCGCTTTGGTGAGGGCGAGGACTTCAACAGCTTCCCGTGCGACTTCCAGAACCTGGCCTTCTGTGGCTCGCAGGTGGGTAACTGGGTTGGCGGCATCTGGTACAACTGGCCGGTCAGCCAGTGGGCGCTGCGGGTGAAATACAACATCACCCCGGAATTCTTCGTGCAGGTCGGCGCTTTCGAGCAGAACCCGTCCAACCTGGAAACCGGCAATGGCTTCAAGCTCAGTGGCAGTGGCACCAAAGGGGCGATCCTGCCGGTGGAGGCGGTGTGGTCACCCAAGGTCAACGGCCTGCCGGGCGAGTACCGCCTGGGCTACTACTACAGCACCGCCAAGGCTGACGATGTGTTCGACGACGTCAACGGCAACCCACAGGCGCTGAGCGGCGAGGCCTTCAAGTCGCACTCCAGCAAGCATGGCTGGTGGGTGGTGGCGCAGCAGCAGGTCACCGCCCACGCGGGGGACGTCAACCGTGGCCTGAGCCTGTTCGCCAACTTCACCGTGCACGACAAGGCCACCAACGTGGTCGACAACTACCAGCAGGTGGGGCTGGTCTACAAGGGCGCCTTCGATGCCCGGCCCAAGGACGACATCGGTTTTGGCGTGGCACGTATTCATGTGAATGACGACGTGAAGAAACGCGCCGAGCTGCTCAACGCCCAGAGCGGCATCAACGATTACGACAACCCGGGCTTCGTGCCGCTGCAGCGGACCGAGTACAACGCCGAGCTCTACTACGGCTTCCACGTCACCAACTGGCTGACCGTGCGGCCCAACCTGCAGTACATCAAGAGCCCCGGCGGGGTGGACCAGGTGGACAACGCGCTGGTCGCAGGCTTGAAGATTCAGTCGTCATTCTGAGGGCATTTGTTGTAAATTTACGCCAATCCATTTTCGGCTCCCGGCAACCACTGGCCTGCAGTGGTTGTCAGGGATAGGCCGAGACAGCGCTATCTCAAAAAACAAGAGCTCTGAACCATGCCCGAACATCCGCTCCATCGCTTCTTCACCTCGCAGCGGCCACGGCCGACATTCGAGTGGGAGCGTTACCAGCAGCGCGATGTGCTGATCATCGATCACCCCCGTTGCCAGGCGGTGTTCAGCCGCCAGGGCGCGCAGTTGCTGCACTTTCAGCCGGCAGGCGAGCGGCCCTGGTTGTGGTGTGCCGAGCAATGGCCGCAGGTGGGCGCGATACGGGGTGGTGTGCCGGTATGCTGGCCCTGGTATGGCCGCCACCCCAGCGAAGACCTGTGGCCGGCTCATGGTTGGGCACGTTTGCTGGACTGGAAACTGGTAGATAGCCGCGAGGACGAGGAGGGCGTGACGCTGAAGTGGCGGCTGGACCTGTGCGACTGGCAAGTCGACCTGCATGCCCGGCTGGGCAGTCGCATGGAGCTGAGCCTGAGCACCGAGCATCAGGACAGCGAACCTTGCCAACTGAGCCATGCCCTGCTGGCCTACTGGCGCATCAGTGACGTGTCCGAGATAGCGCTATCCGGGCTCGAGGACATCGAAGGTTACGACCGCCTGAACCGCCAGGCCTGCCGTGAAGATGGCGCCCTGAAGCTCAAGGGCGGCTGCCAGAAGGTCTACCCCGGCACGCCGCGCGTGCAACTGCAGGACCCGGCCTGGCAGCGCGAGCTGTGCATCGATACCGGTGACAGCGACGATACCGTGGTGTGGCACCCGGGCAATCGCCCGCTGATGGGCGTGACCGGCCGCGAAACGCAGGGTTTTGTCTGCGTCGAAGCCGCCAGCGGCAGCGGTGAGGGCCTTAGCCTCTCTCCTGGGCAGCGTGCGCACCTGCGCTTGCAGGCGCACCGGCTCAGCTGAGTTCGTCGTCCTCGATCGGGTAGCGGCTGGCGTTGAGGCTTTCCTTGATCTTGCGCAGGTGTGGCTGGAAGTCCACACCGCGGCGCAGGGTCATGCCGGTGGCCAGCACGTCGAGCACGGTCAGTTGGATGATCCGCGACGTCATCGGCATGTAGATGTCAGTGTCTTCCGGCAGCGGAATGTGCAGGCTCAGGCTGCAGGCGTTGGCCAACGGCGAGCCGGCGGCGGTCAGGCCCAGCACCGAGGCGCCGTTTTCGCGGGCCAGGCGTGCCACTTCGACCAGTTCGCGGGTGCGCCCGGTGTAGGAAATGATCACGAACAGGTCGCCGGTGTGGGCCACCGAGGCCAGCATACGTTGCATGAGTACGTCGGCATGGGCCGACACCGCCAGGTTGAAGCGGAAGAACTTGTGCTGCGCATCCAGGGCAACCGGGGCCGAGGCGCCGAGGCCGAAGAAGTGGATCTGCCGCGCCTGGATCATCATGTCCACGGCGCGGCTGACCTGCGCCGGGTCGAGTTGCTGGCAGGCGCTGTCGAGCGAGGCGATGGCACTGGCGAAGATCTTCTGGGTATAGGCCGCCGGGTCATCGTCGGCCTCTACCGCACGGCTGACATAGGCGGCGCCGCTGGCCAGGCTTTGTGCCAGTTGCAGCTTCAGTTCCGGGTAGCCGCTGACGCCGAACGAGCGGCAGAAACGGTTGACGGTCGGCTCGCTGACCTTGGCCGCCTGGGCCAGCGCTGCGATGCTGAAACGGGTGGCTTGTTGCGGGTTGAGCAGGATGACTTCGGCGACTTTGCGTTCGGCCTTGTTCAGCTCGTCGAGGCGGCCCTGGATCTGTTCCAGGAGGTTTCGCACGCGGTCCATGGGTGTGTCCTTGGGTCGGGAAGACAGCCGGCTGTGGGAGCAGCAGGCTTTTTGCACGGTCGTCTATCGTACTGTCGGTGCGGTTGGCGTACCACTTGTCTGTAACACTTGTGTGTAATGTTGTGGTTTTTACTACATTATCCCTTGAAAACCGTATGTGAAAGCGGTATTCCTAGACCAACTTTAGGAAAGAACCAACATCATGGCTGCTATCAGTGTCGAACCTTGCACCTTTGCCCTGTTTGGCGCCCTCGGCGACCTGGCATTGCGCAAGCTGTTTCCTGCGCTCTACCAGCTCGATCGGGCCAATTTGTTGCATCCAGATACCCGCCTGCTGGCGCTGGCCCGCGAAGCCGGCAGCGCGCAGGCGCACCTGGACCACATCGAAGCCCATTTGCGCCGGCATGTGCCTGAAGCTGATATCGAACCCGCCGCACTGGGCCGCTTCCTCGCCCGGCTGAGCTATCAGCACCTGGACTTCCTGCAGCCCGAGGGCTATCAGGCGCTGGCCGAGCAACTGCCAGGCGAACTGCCGTTGATTGCCTACTTCGCCACGGCGGCAGCGGTGTACGGGGCCATCTGCGAGAACCTCGACAAGGCCGGCCTGGCTGCGCGCACCCGGGTGGTGCTGGAAAAACCCATTGGCCACGACCTGGAGTCGTCGCGCCGGGTCAACGATGCCGTCGCGCGGTTCTTTCCGGAAAACCGGGTCTACCGCATCGACCACTACCTGGGCAAGGAAACAGTGCAGAACCTGATTGCCCTGCGCTTTGCCAACAGCCTGTTCGAAACCCAGTGGAACCAGAATTCCATCTCCCACGTGGAGATTACTGTCGCGGAAAAAGTCGGCATCGAGGGCCGTTGGGGTTATTTCGACAAGGCCGGCCAGCTGCGCGACATGATCCAGAACCACCTGCTGCAGCTGCTGTGCCTGATTGCCATGGACCCGCCCAGCGAACTGTCCGCCGATGCCATCCGCGACGAGAAGGTAAAGGTACTGAAGGCCCTGGCACCGATCACCGGTGACGGGTTGAGCACCCGCGTGGTGCGTGGCCAGTACATTGCCGGCTACAGCGACGGCAAGCCGGTGCCAGGCTACCTGGAAGAAGACAACGCCAACGCCCAGAGCGACACCGAAACCTTTGTCGCCCTGCGCGCCGACATTCGCAACTGGCGCTGGTCGGGCGTGCCGTTCTACCTGCGCACCGGCAAGCGCATGCCGCAAAAGCTTTCGCAGATCGTCATCCACTTCAAGGAAACGCCGCATTACATCTTCGCCCCGGAACAGCGTTTGCAGATCGGTAACAAGCTGATCATCCGCCTGCAACCGGACGAAGGCATTTCTTTACGGGTCATGACCAAGGAGCAGGGCCTGGACAAGGGCATGCAATTGCGCAGTGGCCCATTGCAGCTGAATTTTTCCGACACCTGGCGCAGTGCGCGGATTCCGGATGCCTATGAGCGTTTGCTGCTCGAAGTGATGCGTGGCAACCAGAACCTGTTCGTGCGCAAGGACGAAATCGAGTATGCCTGGAAGTGGTGCGACCAGTTGATCGCCGGCTGGCGTAATGCGGGCGATGCGCCCAAGCCATACGCAGCGGGGTCCTGGGGGCCAATGAGCTCGATTGCACTGATCACACGCGATGGGAGGGCGTGGTATGGGGATATCTGAACTGAAACTGCCGGCGGCGGTAAAGGTACACGCGCTGGCAGATGCCAAGGCGCTGGCCGCCACTCAAGCCCACGATGTGGCCGAACGCCTGCGTTCGGCGATCGCTGCCAGGGGCCAGGCCTGCCTGGTGCTGTCCGGTGGCCGCAGCCCGGTGCCGTTTCTGGAAAACCTGGCCAGCGAGCACCTGGACTGGGCCAAGGTCACGGTCAGCCTGGCCGATGAACGCTGGGTGCCGGTAGAACACGCCGACAGCAACGCCGGCTTGCTGGCCCGTCACCTGCTGAAGGGCGAGGCGGCCAAGGCGCGCTTCGTTGGCCTGTACCAGCAGGCGGAAAACCTCGATGCCGCTGCGCTCATGGCCGATCAGGCCCTCGCTGCACTGCCGCCAATCGACGTGCTGGTGCTGGGCATGGGGGACGATGGCCATACCGCCTCGCTGTTCCCGGCCAGCCCCAACCTGGAAGCAGGCCTGGACCTGGCCAACCCGCGCCGCTGCCTGCCGTTGCAGGCGCCGAGCGTGCCGCACCAGCGTTTATCGATGACCCGCTCGCTGCTGGCCAGCGCCGCCTTTATCGCGCTGGCCGTGCAAGGCCAGGGCAAACTCGCTACCCTGCGCGCCGCGCTGGCTGGCAACGACCTTACTGAAATGCCGATTCGCGCTTTTCTTCACGACCCCCTGGACATCTACTGGTGCCCATGAGCCAAGGATCCACAGTCATGACCACCCTCGAACGCCCACAGCCAAAGCTCTCGATGGCCGACAAAGCCGCGCGGATCGACGCCATTTGCGAAAAGGCGCGCATCCTGCCGGTAATCACCATCGCCCGTGAGGAAGACATCCTGCCACTGGCTGATGCCCTGGCCGCAGGCGGCATCCGTACCCTGGAAGTGACCTTGCGCTCGCAGTATGGCCTGAAGGCCATTCAAGTACTGCGCGAGCAGCGTCCGGAGCTGTGCGTCGGCGCCGGTACCGTGCTTGATCGCCGCATGTTTGCTGCCGTTGAAGCCGCGGGTGCGCAGTTTGTCGTTACCCCGGGTATTACCCAGGACATTCTCGAAGCCGGTGTGGACAGCGCAATCCCACTGCTGCCGGGTATCAGCACCCCGTCCGAAATCATGATGGGCTACGCCCTGGGCTACCGCCGCTTCAAGCTGTTCCCGGCGGAAATCAGCGGTGGCGTGGCGGCGATCAAGGCCTTTGGCGGGCCGTTCGGGGATATTCGATTCTGCCCTACGGGCGGGGTGAACCCGGCCAACGTGCGCAATTACATGGCCTTGCCCAATGTGATGTGCGTAGGTGGGACCTGGATGCTCGACAGCAGCTGGATCAAGAATGGTGATTGGGCGCGGATCGAAGCGTGCAGTGCGGAGGCGATGGCGCTGCTGGACGCCAACTGAATTTGTTGTGTGCTTTACGGCTTGTGGGGGCGCTTGGTCGGCGCCCCTTTTTTTTGCCTGCGAGAAAGCATTCCTGCTGATGGGGCAATCTGCCAAACGCTAGTGTGAGGCATCAGTCAGCAAGCAGGAAGTTGCCCAATGAATAGCCAAGAAGCAAGCGAACGGAAAGGCTCGTATGAAATAGAGCGCTACCTGTATGGCGCGCAGGGCCTGCAAGCGGGAAGTTGGGTTGCCGGGCAAACGGTTTTTGGAAAAATCGAAGCAGATGGTGTGGCTGTCGAATGCTTCACCCGCCCTGTTTATGCCTACCTTTCGTATTGCTCAAGGGTGCAGGAAAACCGTACAGATGATTATGTCAGTCGGCAACATTATTGGTGCGGGCTTAGTCGGGAATTTCTCGCGGATGTCGGTGTTTCATTCAAAGTCAGTGCCGGAATCAATCGGGTAAACGCACTGTCTCGTATTGTTACCGATTTACCGGCTGGCGTGTTGTGGGGCGCACCCAGCGGTTTTGCGCGCGATGTCTACCTGAGCGGCAGTAGCCCCTTCCTGATTTATCAGGTGAATATCGTTTATGCCCATTGCCTCGCTGCGGGCGGCGCTGGCAGCGCAGTGTTCAGTGAGGTCAGCGGGCAGCAGCTACTGACGTCCGCCATAGCGACCAATAGCCTGGTCGCAGTGGCTGAGGCGCAGGCCTTTAGTGCTGTTGACTGGCAGGCTGCCAAGCAGGAAGTGCTGCAGCGGGCGGGGCAGGGTGCGCTGCAGTTCGACTACTCGGCAAAAGATGTTCCCTTCTTTCGCTATAAATAAAAACCTTTAAAAGGAATGTACCTGATATGAGCTTTGTCGACGAAGCAATGGTCAAGCGTATTGCTGATTTCCCGCACAAGCGCGGTTCTTATGAAGTCGAAAATTATCTGTTCGGCAGCGACGGGGCAGTCAATGCCGGTTGTTGGGTGTATGACAAGACCGTGTATGGTGACATGCGGCTGGGGCCTCAGGACTGGGCCACGTACAGTACACCGGTGCTGGCCTACCTTGCCCATTTGAATACCGTGCGGGTACCCAGCAGCGTGAAGCATATCCAGGAGGTGGCAGTGACCGAAGGGTACAGTTCGACATTCACCTCAACCCTGGAGGTGGAAGTTGGGCTGGGGGCGGGATACTTGCTGAGTGCGATTGGCGGTAAGTTGACAAGCAGTTCCAACGAGGGGATTCATGGGTCCACGGTCAATACCCGGAAAGTTGAAATGGAAGGGCCAGGCGTATTCAATATCTACCAGTTGCATTATGTGCATGCTCATTGCATCACTTCGGCAGGTGCTTTCGCAGACTCATTCAACTATTCGAAGTTCAAGCAAGTCAACGAGCGGGAAGACCTGTTCATTCTGACATCGGTGGCGAGTGACGCCACCGTCGCTGTCGCCGCCAAACATTCCATCGCGCCGCTGGGATGGGAGGAAATTCAGATTGCAGCGCTGATGAAAGGGTATAACACGGAGTTCAACAGTGGCCGCTTCGCCTTCGACTGGAAGGCTCGCAACCTTCCCGGCAGCCGTTACTGACTACAGTGCCTGTGGCGGCTATCGCGCGCGAATCTCCCCGAAGCGGCCGGTGCAAGACCAACAAAAAAGCCCGCATCAGAAGATGCGGGCTTTCTCATTCATTGCGCCAGGGCTCAGGCCGCCTTGGCTTCCTGCTGGCTCAGCGAGCGGTTCAGTGCGCTGAACAGGGCCTTGAAGCTGGCCGTAGTGATGTTTTCATCGATACCCACGCCATGCACCGGGCGGCCACCGGCCACGCGCAGCTCGATGTAGGCCGCAGCCTTGGCATTGGTGCCTGCACCGATGGCGTGCTCGTTGTAGTCCATGATCTCCACCGCAATCGGCAGGCCGGCTACCAGTGCTTCCAGGGCACCGTTGCCCTTGCCGCGCCAGTGCAGGGTGGTTTCGCCTTCACCGGCAACTTCCACTTCCACAGCACTGTGGCCGTTTTCTTCCTGCAGGCGGTGGCTGACCAGCGCATACGGCGCGTTGGCCTGGAGGTATTCCTTGTGCAGCAGGCTGTAGATCTGTTGGGCAGTCATTTCCAGGCCAAGGCGGTCGGTTTCACCCTGTACCACCTGGCTGAACTCGATCTGCATGCGGCGTGGCAGGCTGATGCCGTATTCCTGCTCGAGCAGGTAGGTGATGCCGCCTTTGCCCGACTGGCTATTGACGCGGATCACCGCCTCGTAGCTGCGGCCGATGTCGGCCGGGTCGATCGGCAGGTACGGCACCTCCCACCGTTCGCCTTCCTGCTGCTTGGCGAAGCCCTTGCGGATGGCGTCCTGGTGCGAGCCGGAGAACGCGGTGTGCACCAGGTCGCCCACGTACGGGTGACGCGGGTGCACCGGCAGCTGGTTGCACTCTTCGACCACCTTGCGCACGCCATCGATGTCGGAGAAGTCCAGCAACGGGTCGATGCCCTGGGTGTAGAGGTTCAGTGCCAGGGTCACCAGGTCGACGTTACCGGTACGTTCGCCGTTGCCGAACAGGCAGCCTTCGGCGCGGTCGGCACCGGCCATCAGGCCCAGTTCGGTGGCAGCGATGCCGGTGCCACGGTCGTTGTGGCAGTGCAGGCTGATAATCACGCTGTCGCGGCGGCTGACGTTGCGGCAGAACCACTCGATCTGGTCGGCGTAGATGTTTGGCGTCGACACTTCGACGGTGGCCGGCAGGTTGAGGATGATCTTGTGCTCAGGCGTCGGGTTCCACACCTCGATGACCGCGTCACAGACTTCCTTGGCGAATTCCATCTCGGTGGCGCTGAAGGTTTCTGGCGAGTACTGGAAGGTCCAGTGGGTTTCCGGCTGCTGGGCCGCGTACTTGACGAACAGCTTGGCCGCGTTCACCGCGATGTCCTTCACGCCTTGCTTGTCCTGGTTGAAGACAATGCGGCGGAACGACGGGCTGGTGGCGTTGTACAGGTGGACGATGGCCTTCTTCGCCCCGCGCAGCGACTCGAAAGTACGGGCGATCAGGTCTTCGCGGGCCTGGGTAAGCACCTGGATGGTGGTGTCGTCCGGGATGTGGCCGTCCTCGATCAAGGTGCGCACGAAGTCGAAGTCGGTTTGCGAAGCGGACGGGAACGACGCTTCGATTTCCTTCACGCCAACCTGCACCAAGGTCTTCCAGAAGCGCAGCTTCTTCTCTGAATCCATCGGCTCGATCAGCGACTGGTTACCATCACGCAGGTCGGAGCTGCACCAGATAGGCGCTTCGGTGATGGTCTTCGACGGCCAGGTACGGTCAGGCAGGTCGATGGTCGGGAAAGCGCGGTACTTCTTCGAAGGGTCTTTGAGCATGGACATGGAAGCAATCCTTTTGTGTGCGGCCGAGATCGGGCCTGCCGGGCAGTAACGAGATGAAGAGGCGAGGCGACGCGATTCAGCCTGGTAGTCGGGCGCTGACCAGGCAGAGGCTGCGATGTTGTCGGAGCAGAATGAGGGTGCTGAAGGTTTTCATGCCTTCAAACTTAACCAGTGGGGTGGGGGATGGCAAGCGTTCGGGAAAAATTGAGAGGAATGCTTAAAAAAAGTGCTTGGGCGAGATTTTCTGGCTGATATTTTCTGGCTTGTTATTGATTGTTGCGTTGTATTTTTCGATGGCGCAACAGAGTGGAATCAAGTTGACCTGCTCTGGCCTCATCGCCGGCAAGCCAGCTCCCACAGGATCACCACAGGCCTCGAATCCTGGGCGGGACCTGTGGGAGCTGGCTTGCCGGCGATGTAGGCGCCGCGGTCTCAGGGCTGAAACGCCCCAATGAAAATCGCCGGGTCCACCCGCGCATCATTCAGGCTGACGTTCCAGTGCATGTGCGGCCCGGTAGCCCGCCCTGTCGACCCCACACGCCCGACCACCTCGCCACGACGCAACTGCTGCCCCACCTGCACATCGATCTTCGACATGTGGCAGAACATGCTGATAAAGCCCTGCCCATGGTCGACGAACACCGTGCGGCCATTGAAGAAGTAATCACCTACCAGAATCACCTTGCCATTGGCCGGGGTCTTGATTGGCGTACCCGCCGGCACGGCGAAGTCCAGCCCGGCGTGCGGGTTGCGTTCTTCGCCATTGAAGAAGCGGCGCACGCCGAACTTGCTCGACAGCGGGCCATTCACCGGCTTGTCGAGGATCAGGTTGCTCGGCAGGCCCGGGCTGAAGCTGCGGTAGGCCTTGATCTGCTCGGCCAGTTCGCCGTCGATGCGTTTAAGGTCGGCCGGGTTCGGGTTGACCTGGCGGGTGTTCTTCAGGGTGATGCGCTGCTCGGGGTATTTCTTGCTGCCAACCAAGAAAGGTAGGGTGCGACCGCCCTGGCTCAGCACGGCGGTACCGGGCTTCTGGGTCAGCGGGATGCCGACGATGGCCAGCCAGTTGTCCTGCTCCTTCACCACCAATACCGGCTTGCCATCGAAGCGGGCACTGGGTGCGCTGGCAGCAGGGCCGAGGTCGACCACCGCCACGCCGCCGGGCACCGGCTTGTTCAGCGTGCGGGTGATGTAGCTGGCCTGGGCGCCACCGGCCAGCAGCAACAGGGAAAGGGCAAGCAGGGGCGCGAGCAGGCGGGGCATGTGTCAGTCCAGTAGTGAGAGGGTGACCGGGGTCAGGTGGTTGTCTTCCACGCGTACCAGCAGCTCGCCTTCGTTGAGGCGGGCGGTCAGGCGCTGGCCGTTGCGGGTCTGGTCGGCGCTGCGGATGGCCTGGCCCTGTTCGTCCAGCAGAATGCTGTAGCCGCGGGCTAGGGTGGCCAGCGGGCTGACCACCTGCAATGTCTGCAACTGCGCCTGGAAGCGTTGGCGACGGTCCTTGAGCACCTCGCGCATGGCCCGCGGCAGGCGTTCGGCCAGGCTGTCCAGGCGCTGGCTCAGCAGCTTCAGGTTGCGCCCCGGGTGCTGCGCGGCCAGCCGCGTTTCCACCCGTGCCAGGCGCTCGCGGCGCTGGTTGAGGCTCAGCATGAACGCGCGGCGCAGGCGCATGTCCAGGTCGTCCAGGCGCTGGGCCTGCTGGCGCAGGCGCTCGCCGGGGTGGCGCAGGCGCCGGGTCAGCGATTCCAGGCGCAGGCGATCGTGGGTCAGGCGGTTCTGCATGCGCAGCAGCAAGCGCCGCTGCAGGCCGTCCAGGCGTTGCTGCAGGCCGCTGTTGTCGGGGGCCAGCAGTTCGGCGGCGGCAGATGGCGTGGGGGCGCGCACGTCGGCAACGAAGTCGCTGATCGACACATCGGTTTCATGGCCGACGGCGCTGACAATCGGCGTGACGCAGGCCGCCACAGCGCGCGCCACCGCTTCTTCGTTGAAACACCAGAGGTCTTCCAGCGAGCCGCCACCGCGGGCCAGGATCAGCGCATCAAAGCCGAGGCTGTCGGCCAGGCGGATGGCCCGCACGATCTGCGCGATGGCTTCGCGGCCCTGTACTGCAGTGGGGATCAGGTTCAGTTCCACCTGCGGGGCGCGGCGGCCGAAGACGCTGATGATGTCGCGGATCACCGCGCCGGTGGGCGAGGTGATGACGCCGATGCGCTGCGGGTGGGCCGGCAGCGGCTTCTTGCGTTCGGCGCTGAACAGCCCCTCGGCACCGAGCTTTTCCTTCAGTGCCTCGAAGGCCAGGCGCAGCGCGCCATCGCCGGCCGGCTCGACGGTGTCGAGGATAAGCTGATAGTCGCCACGCCCCTCGAACAGCGAAACCTTGCCACGCACCCGCACCGCCAAGCCGTCACGCAGGGCCTGACGCACCCGCGTGGCGTTCTGCCGGAACAGCGCACAACGCACCTGGGCGCCGCTGTCCTTGAGGGTGAAGTACATGTGGCCGGACGCCGGGCGAGCGAGGTTGGAAATCTCGCCTTCCACCCACACGCTGCGAAACACGTCTTCCAGCAGCACGCGGGCGCGGCCGTTGAGTTGGCTGACGGTAAGGACCTCACGGTCCAGGCCGAGTCGTTCGAAAGGGTCTCTGATCATGGCCTGCATCATAAAGGACATCGGCCCTGGTTGTCTGTCCCGGCCCTATCGCCGGCAAGCCAGCTCCCACAGGTAGCGCGCTGGCTTGGAGCCTCGCGCTATCCCTGAGGGAGCGCGCTGGCTTGGAGCCTCGCGCTATCCCTGAGGGAGCGCGCTGGCTTGGAGCCTCACGCTATCCCTGAGGGAGCGCGCTGGCTTGGAGCCTCGCGCTATCCCTGAGGAGCGCGCTGGCTTGGAGCCTCGCGCTATCCCTGAGGGAGCGCGCTGGCTTGGAGCCTCGCGCTATTCCTGAGGGAGCGCGCTGGCTTGGCGCCTCGCGCTATCCCTGAGGGAGCGCGCTGGCTTGGAGCCTCGCGCTATCCCTGAGGGAGCGCGCTGGCTTGGCGCCTCGCGCTATCCCTGAGGGAGCGCGCTGGCTTGGCGCCTCGCGCTATCCCTGAGGGAGCGCGCTGGCTTGGCGCCTCACGCTGTCCCTGTGGGAGCGCGCTGGCTTGGCGCCTCGCGCTGTCCCTGTGGGAGCGCGCTGGCTTGGCGCCTCGCGCTATCCCTGAGGGAGCGCGCTGGCTTGGAGCCTCACGCTATCCCTGAGGGAGCGCGCTGGCTTGGAGCCTCGCGCTATCCCTGAGGGAGCGCGCTGGCTTGGAGCCTCGCGCTATCCCTGAGGGAGCGCGCTGGCTTGGCGCCTCGCGCTATTTCTGAGGGAGCGCGCTGGCTTGGAGCCTCACGCTATTCCTGAGGGAGCGCGCTGGCTTGGAGCCTCGCGCTATCCCTGAGGGAGCGCGCTGGCTTGGCGCCTCACGCTGTCCCTGTGGGAGCGCGCTGGCTTGGCGCCACACGCTGTCCCTGTGGGAGCTGGCTTGCCTGCGATGAGGCCCTTCAGGCCTGCATCGCCATCACAAACTGACGCACCATCTGCTCCGCATCCCGCCGGCAAGCCAGCGCCACGGTACTCTCACAGCCTCCCTCCAGCGCCACGAAGCTGACCGAAGCCGGCGCGATCTCACGCATGCACGCCGGCAGCAACGCCACCCCAAACCCCGCCTGAATCAGCTGCAACTGCGTGGTCTTGCGCGACAGCACCTGCGCCGCGCGCGGAAAAAAGCCTGCCTCCATACACAACGAAGCCGACAGGTAACTCAGCCCGCCACGATCCCGATGCGGAATGGAAATGAAGCGCTCTTCGCGCAACTGTTCCAGCTTCACCTGTGCCGCTTCAGCCAGCGGATGCCCGGCGGCAACCGCCAGCAGCAATGGCTCGCTGAACAGTTCATGCAGTAACACGCCCTCATGCTGGCGCAACACCGGCAAACGCAGCAGGCCGATATCCAGCCGTCCGCCAGCAATATCCTCCAGCTGCGCCTCCGACGACTGTTGGGCAATTTCCAGTGAAACCCCAGGGTTGTCGCGCAAGTAACCGCCCAGGCGAGCCAGCAACAGGCCGGTCAGTGGCACGGTACTGGAATGGTTCAGGCGCAGGCTGCCCTGCAACCCTTCGCCAATGTCGCGGGTAACCCGCTCTGCTTGCGCCAGGTCGGCCAGCAAGCGCCGCGCCCGCTGCAAAAAGGCCCGCCCGGCCAGCGTCAGGCGTGGCAGGCGTGCAGTGCGCTCGAACAGCGGCGTGCCCAGTTGTTGCTCCAGCTCCTTGATCTGCCGGCTCAGTGCCGACTGGGCGACGTACAGCCGCTCGGCGGCGGCGCTGAAGCTGCCGCACTCGGCGATTTCCACGAAGTAACGCAACTGGCGGATCGACGTCATGTCATGCCTTTTCGAGATGGCTGTGGCGATAAAGCCATATTAGTCGGCATGGCTCGCGGATGGCTAACCTTTAGCTGTCTTCCCAGGAATTGCTGTCATGCTTGCCCAATTGTCGTTGTCCGGCCTTGACTGGCTGCCCATCCTGCTCGGCGTCGGTGTCGCCTATATCGTCTTTGGCATTGCCGGTTTCGGCACCGCGCTGGTGGCTGGCCCGGTGCTGATTCATTTCATGCCGTTGTCGCGGATCATTCCGCTGCTGGTGCTGCTCGACTTCGTCGCGGCCTTCGGCAACCTGCTGCCTTCACGCCGCGATGTGGTGCGTGGCGAGTTGCTGCGGCTGTTACCGTTCATGGCCGTAGGTTGCACGTTGGGCGTGGTGTTCCTGTTGCAACTGAAGTCCGACCTGTTGCTGCTGTTGATGGGCTTGTTTGTCACGGCCTACGCGCTGTACGGCCTGGCAGTCAGGGTGCGGCCGGCACATCTGTCCGGTTTCTGGGCCATGCCGATGGGGACGGCGGGCGGGCTGTTCGGTGCGCTGTTTGGCAGTGGCGGCTTCCTTTATGCGCTGTACCTGAGTGCGCGCCTGGAGGTGAAGGAGCAGGTGCGCGCCACCCAGAGCGCGCTGATCAGTTGCAGCACGGTCGTGCGCCTGACGCTGTTCCTGATCGCGGGGGTATATGCCGACCAAAGCCTGTTGCTGCTCGCGGCCTGCTTGCTGCCGGTAATGTTCGCCGGCCTTTGGGTAGGGCGCCGGCTGACTCACCGGCTGTCCCGCGAAGCCTTCGTGCGCCTGGTCACCTGGCTGGTGCTGGCCAGTGGCGTGGCGCTGATCGGTCGCTACCTCGGCGCCTGAGCGGTAGAATTGCACCATTACCGCAGTTTTGCAGGCCAGTCCCGTTCATGAACACCCAGAGCATCATCGTTCCCAAGCTGTCTACCGTGCCAGTGCACGAAGCCCGCGCCCGCGCGATACTGCGCTGGCTGGTGCGCGAGAAAGTGGTCGAGGAACAACTGACCACCTGCGGCCGTACCGGCAACCGCATGGGCCATGCCCTGGCCACCGGCGCGCGCAAAATGGCCCTGCACCCAGACAAGCTGCCGTTCGGCGCGCCGGTCAACGGCCTGGAAGTCATGCTCAAGCGCTGCATCTACACCCCCACCGACGGTTTTCTCGAAGAGGCCGGCTGCCCCGAGTGCCGGCGCGAGGTGGGCGAGCCGCTGTTCGAAAGCCTGGAAGAATGGATGCCGGCGGTGAGCGACAACTTCACCTGCCCGCTGTGCGGCTTCGAAGATGACATCAATGGCTTCATTTACCTGCAGCCATGTGCCTTTTCCAACCTGGGGTTCATCTTCAACAACTGGGGCGAGGCCGGGTTTACCCAGGCCTTCCTCGACAGCTTTGCCGACTGGCTCGACCAGCCGGTGACCGTGGTGCAGGTAAAACTGCCACAAGGCTGACCGAAGGCCCTTATTTTGCATTGAGCGGCGCGCCGTGGATGAGTATAATGGCGCGCTTCCATTTTTCCCGCCCGGGAGCCCCCGCGATGCTGCGTATCAGCCAAGAAGCCCTGACCTTCGACGATATCCTCCTTGTACCTGGCTACTCCGAGGTACTGCCCAATGAAGTCAGTCTCAAGACCCGTTTGACTCGTGGCATCGAGCTGAACATTCCGCTGGTTTCCGCTGCCATGGATACCGTGACCGAAGCGCGTCTGGCCATTGCAATGGCCCAGGAAGGCGGTATCGGCATCATCCACAAGAACATGACCATCGAACAGCAGGCCGGCGAAGTCCGCAAGGTCAAGAAGTTCGAGGCTGGCGTGGTCAAGGACCCGATCACCATCGACGCCGACGCCACCGTGCGCGACCTGTTCGAGCTGACCCGCCTTAACAACATTTCCGGCGTTCCGGTGCTGGCGAACGGCGACCTGGTCGGCATCGTCACCTCCCGTGACGTGCGCTTCGAAAACCGCCTGGACGCCAAGGTCCGTGACGTGATGACGCCAAAAGAGCGCCTGGTCACTGTCCGCGAAGGCGCCGACAAGAACGAAGTGCGCGAGCTGCTGCACAAGCACCGTCTGGAAAAAGTCCTGATCGTTGACGACAAGTTCAGCCTCAAGGGCATGATGACCGTCAAGGATATCGAAAAGGCCAAGGCCTACCCGCTGGCCAGCAAGGACGACCAAGGCCGTCTGCGCGTCGGCGCTGCCGTCGGCACCGGCAAGGACACCGGCGAGCGCGTTGCTGCCCTGGTGGCTGCCGGTGTTGACGTGGTGGTGGTCGACACTGCCCACGGTCACTCCAAAGGCGTGATCGACCGCGTGCGCTGGGTAAAAGAAACCTACCCGCAAGTGCAGGTAATCGGCGGCAACATCGCCACCGGCGCCGCCGCCAAAGCACTGGCCGAAGCGGGCGCGGACGCAGTCAAGGTCGGTATCGGCCCGGGCTCGATCTGCACCACCCGTATCGTTGCCGGTGTCGGCGTGCCGCAAATCAGCGCCATTGCCAACGTTGCTGCAGCACTGGAAGGCACTGGCGTGCCACTGATCGCCGACGGCGGCATCCGCTTCTCCGGTGACCTGTCCAAGGCCATCGTTGCCGGTGCTTCCTGCGTGATGATGGGTTCGATGTTCGCCGGTACCGAAGAGGCCCCGGGCGAAGTCGAGCTGTTCCAGGGTCGTTCCTACAAGGCCTACCGCGGCATGGGCTCGCTGGGTGCCATGGCACAGGCGCAAGGCTCGTCCGACCGTTACTTCCAGGATTCCTCGGCCGGCGCCGAGAAGCTGGTACCGGAAGGCATCGAAGGCCGTGTTCCTTACAAGGGCGCCCTGGCCGCGATCATCCACCAGCTGATGGGCGGCCTGCGTTCGTCCATGGGCTACACCGGCAGCGCAACCATCGAAGAGATGCGCACCAAGCCGGAATTCGTGCGCATCACCGGTGCCGGCATGGCCGAGTCCCACGTGCATGACGTGCAGATCACCAAAGAAGCCCCTAATTACCGCGTAGGCTAAGGCTTCAAGCAATAACCGAACGGGGCTGTCACGAACAGCCCCGCGTCGTTTCCGATTTCCACTGACGAGATTGAGTCATGGCCCTCGACATTCACGCTCACCGTATCCTGATCCTCGATTTCGGTTCCCAGTACACCCAGCTGATCGCCCGCCGCGTGCGCGAAATCGGCGTGTACTGCGAACTGCACCCGTTCGACATGGACGACGAAGCGATCCGCGAATTCAACCCGCGCGGCATCATCCTCGCTGGCGGCCCCGAGTCGGTCCACGAAGCCAACAGCCCGCGCGCACCGCAGGCCGTGTTCGACCTGAACGTACCGCTGCTGGGCATTTGCTACGGCATGCAGACCATGGCCGAGCAACTGGGCGGCAAGGTCGCAGGTTCCGACCTGCGTGAGTTCGGTTATGCCCGCGTGGACGTGGTCGGCAAAAGCCGCCTGCTCGACGGCATCGAAGACCACGTAGACGACGACGGTGTACTGGGCCTGGACGTGTGGATGAGCCACGGCGACAAGGTTACCCAGATGCCGGGCGACTTCCACGTACTGGCCAGCACCCCAAGCTGCCCGATCGCCGGCATGTTCGACGATACCCGCGGCTACTACGGCGTGCAGTTCCACCCGGAAGTGACCCACACCAAGCAGGGCGGTCGCATCCTGTCCCGCTTCGTGCAGGACATCTGCGGCTGTGAAGCCCTGTGGACCCCGTCCAACATCGTTGAAGACGCCATCGCCCAGGTGCGTGAGCAGGTTGGCTCGGCCAACGTCCTGCTGGGCCTGTCCGGCGGCGTCGACAGCTCGGTGGTTGCTGCGCTGCTGCACCGCGCCATTGGCGACCAGCTGACCTGCGTATTCGTCGACAACGGCCTGCTGCGCCTGCACGAAGGTGACCAGGTGATGGCCATGTTCAAAGAGAACATGGGCGTCAAAGTGATCCGCGCCGACGCTGAAAAGCAGTTCCTCGACAACCTGGAAGGCGAAGCCGACCCGGAGAAGAAGCGCAAGATCATCGGCCGCACCTTCATCGACATCTTCGATGCCGAAGCCAGCAAGCTGGACAACATCCAGTTCCTTGCCCAGGGCACCATCTACCCGGACGTGATCGAGTCCGCTGGCGCCAAAAGCGGCAAGGCCCACGTGATCAAGTCGCACCACAACGTCGGCGGCCTGCCAGAGGAAATGAACCTCAAGCTGGTCGAGCCACTGCGTGAACTGTTCAAGGACGAAGTGCGCAAGATCGGCCTGGAGCTGGGCCTGCCGTACGACATGGTCTACCGCCACCCGTTCCCGGGCCCGGGCCTGGGCGTGCGCATCCTGGGTGAAGTGAAGAAGGAATACGCCGACATCCTGCGTCGCGCCGACCACATCTTCATCGAAGAACTGCGCAAGGCTGACTGGTACCACAAGACCAGCCAGGCCTTCGTGGTGTTCCAGCCGGTCAAGTCGGTTGGCGTTGTTGGCGACGGCCGTCGCTACGCCTGGGTCGTGGCCTTGCGTGCCGTCGAGACCGTAGACTTCATGACCGCGCGTTGGGCACACCTGCCGTACGAGCTGCTGGAAACCGTCAGCGGCCGTATCATCAACGAAATCGACGGTATCTCGCGCGTTACCTACGACGTGTCGAGCAAGCCGCCGGCTACCATCGAGTGGGAATGATCCTGCGTCCGGCACTGCCCGGCACGATCTAGCAAAAAATGCCCTGAAGCCCGCGTAATTGCGGGCTTTTGGCTTTTGGGGTCTGGCAAATTCGGGTAGCGTTCTGCATCGCCAAGCACGGTGTATGTGTGGCATGGTACGGGGTATTGACTGCATCTAATGCCATGCATGACGCTCAATACCATGTCCTTTGCCTCAGTGTTGGCATGGTATCGAGTTGGTCTAAAGGCCCGGTTTTACTGGGGAAAGACCCATTTTTCCGCGCTTTTCAGAACATGGTATTTTTTCAAGGAAATAGTGGAAGCCATGCTCACCGATACCAAGCTTCGAAATCTCAAGCCCCAGGGCAAGCTCTACAAGGTGATTGACCGTGACGGCTTGTACGTGGCCGTCACCCCAGCCGGCTCAATCTCCTTTCGCTACAACTACTCCATCAACGGCCGGCAGGAGACCATCACCTTCGGTCGTTACGGTTTAGGGGGGATCACTCTGGCAGAGGCTCGCGAGCGGCTAGGGGAGGCGAAGAAGATGGTCGCCGCTGGCAAGTCTCCAGCTAAGGAAAAAGCGCGTGCGAAGGCGCGCACGAAGGGTGCTGAGACTTTTGACGCTTGGGCTGAAAAATGGCTGCGCGGTTACCAGATGGCGGACTCGACGCGAGACATGCGTCGATCAGTCTACGAGCGTGAATTGAAGCCGAAATTTGGCAATCAGAAGCTGGTAGAAATCACCCATGAGGATCTGCGTGCGCTGACGGATGCCATAGTGGAGCGGGGTGCCCCTGCAACCGCCGTCCACTCACGGGAGATCGTGCTGCAACTCTCCCGTTGGGCCATTGAGCGTGGCCAGAAGGTTGAAAACCCGGCAGATCTGGTACGGCCTGCCAGCATCGCGAAATTTGAGCCACGTGACCGTGCGTTGACGCCTGATGAAATTGCGCTGATGTACCAGTACATGGACAGAACAATTTCAGCGAGGCGCTGTGGACGATCCCCAAAGAGCGGATGAAGCGTCGTAACCCTCATTTGGTGTTTCTGTCCCAGCAGGCATTGGATTTCTTCATCGCGTTGAAAACCTTGGCTGGAGGTTCAGACTACGTTCTGCCGTCACGCTACGACTCCGATTTACCAATGAGTGCGGCCACGATCAACCAAGTACTGACGCTCACTTATCGCCTTGCGCAAAAGGAAGGGGTGCCATTAGGCAAATTCGGTCCCCACGATCTGCGACGCACGGCCAGCACGCTGCTGCATGAGGCGGGCTACAACTCCGACTGGATCGAGAAGTGTCTTGCGCACGAGCAGAAGGGTGTGCGAGCCGTCTACAACAAGGCCGAGTACCGGGATCAGCGCCGAGCGATGCTCCAAGACTGGGCGGATATGATCGACGAGTGGACCGCCAAAAAGACCAGACTCAAAGGGTGATTCGAGGCTTCTCAGCTGACGTTACTGCGCCATAGTCCCACTTCGGTGGGATTTTTTTTGTCCGAAAACACATGAGTTTCGGGAAAAACCAAATGAGGAAACCTAGCGTAAATCTACTTCAACAAAATCAGCTATTTATGTCGCCCGGACTGTCCGTAAAGCGATAAGTTAATGGACGCTAACTTGTTGAAAATGCTGAAAAATACCTCTGTTTTTGCTGGAAAATACCGGAATCGTGGGGCAATACTTGGGCCTTGGATGATGACGGAAGGGATATTCCTTGTGGAAAAAGAATCGCAAAAAACGAGCAAGGTCTTGATCAGCAAGAAGCAACTGCTGGCAATGATCCCGCTGTGTGAGCGCACGATTTACAACTTCGAGAAGCAAGGGAAATTCCCGCAGCGCATCGCGGTGAGTAGTCGCAAGGTTGTGTGGGATTTGGCCGAGGTGGAGGCGTGGATTGATACATGCAAGCTTTCCGGCTCGGCCCCTCGCCCCGGAATGGGGGCCTGAACTGTGGCGATTGATTTGCGGGCTGCGTTCGAGAACGAACCGCCCACTCTAGACTTTATTTGGCCGGGCTTCCTCGCTGGAACGGTAGGCGCATTGGTGGCGCCGGGAGCTACAGGAAAGAGCTTTTGGGCGCTGGAGGCCGCAATGGCCATCGCGTGCAGCGTTGCCGGTGGTGATCTAGTCGGGCTCGGTCCCGCATGCGCTGGCCGCGTGGTGTATTTTGCTGGAGAAGACCCAGAAGTCGCACTGGTCCGCCGAATCCATGCCATCGGCCAGCACCTGAATCAGCAGGCACGTGAAGCCATCGCGGAGAACCTGATCATCCAGCCCATCATGGGCAAACGGATGAACGTGATGGATGACCAGCATCTTGCCCGCGTTATCGAATTCTGCGCCGGTGCCCGCTTGATCGTACTGGATACTCTAAGCCGGATTCACGATAGGGACGAGAACAGCAACGGCGATATGGCACGACTTGTCGCTACGCTGGAGTGCGCCGCGACGAGCACTGGGGCATCCGTCCTGTACTTGCATCACGTCAGCAAGGGGAGTGCCCGTGAGGGGCAGACTGACCAGCAGCAGGCGGCGCGGGGCGCCTCCGCCCTGATCGACAACGCCCGTTGGTGCGGCTTCGTCGCCAAAATGACAGAGGAACAGGCCAAGACCCTCAGCGACCGTGCCTATGATCGACAGCCGATCGGCAATGACCGAAGGAGCTTGTTTGTCCGCTTCGGTGTCAGCAAACAGAACTACGATGTCACCCCAGTCGACCAATGGTACAAGCGCCATGACGGCGGTGTCCTTGTGCCAGTGGAACTGCTGGAGACGAAGAAGGGAGGAGCTCTGCAC
Source organism: Pseudomonas sp. NPDC089407 (assembly GCF_044900445.1). Taxonomy (NCBI): domain Bacteria; kingdom Pseudomonadati; phylum Pseudomonadota; class Gammaproteobacteria; order Pseudomonadales; family Pseudomonadaceae; genus Pseudomonas; species Pseudomonas sp. NPDC089407. The sequence goes on along the minus strand of NZ_JBJDNB010000005.1, from coordinate 135,396 downwards.
ATCGTCAATGGAGGCGACGATGAGCGGTGGTAATGCGGTGACCCCCACCAGTACAAGCGCGCAGGCGCGCGTGATGCTCTATCAACCTAGCCAGCGCCCTCGATTACGGGAAAGTGACTGGGCCGATACGTCATTCGGTCGCTGCCGTGTGACAGGCAGACTAGGCCAGAGACACGCCGATATAGTCGAAGCGATCTTGTATTGCGCGGAGCGGCGACGCGATGTTTCTGATGGCGGTGTAGAGCTTCTGGTTGACCCCGCTCGGGTGAGAAAAACACTGTCTGACAGTCGCTACAGCTTTACACAGATCGAAAAGCTTTTGACCGAACTGCGAGCCGCGACGATCACAATCGAAACGCCACAATTCGATTTCCCAATAATCGGCGGATTGATCGATCACGTTATCCCTTCTCCGATGACGCGGCTTGATCCGCTGACAAGGGGAGAGCGATATCTGTGGAGGGTGCGGCTTGGCGTAGCACTAGTGATGCTACTTGAGCATGATTTGAGTTTGTACTACGACCCGGCACCCATTGCCCGCCTCCAGCATGGCATCAGCCAAGCGGTTGCGCGGCACGTTTTGAGCCACAAGTTCGAGCCGTCAGGTGGTTGGTATCTTGACACCGTCATCGTGGCTGTCGCCGGTGCGGTGCAGAGTAAGGCGATGCGCGATGCGCGGTACAGGTTGAGGGAAGACGCCGCCGAATTGAAAGCGTTAGGCCTGCTTCTGGACGGCGTGAGGGTAAAGAAAAAAGGTACTGGTGAAGCTTGAAGCGTCGTATACCCGCCCGATAGCGTTGCACATCCGCCCGAGAGCGTCGCACACCCGCCCGAAACGTCGCACACCCGCTCGGAGTTGGCAGGATATTCAGGATATTCAGTTCTGCGCGGCGCAGCCCGCGCTTAGGCGCGGTCCGGCCTTGCTACTCGGCCTGCGGCCGTTGGGCACCAAAAGAAAGGGCGGTTCCGTCGAACACACACCACTTCGAGCACCTGGGACATTGCGCTGGGCTAATCTGTACCCCTTTAGGATTGAGGTCTCAGCATGGAATGTCACGTTCGTCCTGCCACGAGCAGAGATGCAGCAGCGATTAGTCATGTAGTTCTAGCTGCCCTGCGTGAGTCAAACTCACAAGACTACCCGCCTGATGTGATCGCTCAGGTTGAGCAAAGCTTTTCTCCTGAATCCATCACCACACAACTTGCTAAGCGCAGGGTTTTCGTCGCCTTGCTGGGCGAAAACATTATTGGTACTGCCGGTCTCGACGGTGACGTGGTCAGAAGTGTTTTCGTTGACCCGGCTCACCAAAAAGGCGGTATCGGTAGGCATTTGATGGATGTCATTCATGCAACTGCTGCCAGCGCTGGAATTGGAGTTGTACGTGTGCCGTCGTCGATTACAGCTGAAAAGTTTTATGCCACGTTGGGCTATCAGAAAATCCGCGACGAGTTTCATGGGGCTGAACGCACCATCGTTATGGAAAAACGGCTCTAGGATTAGTCCAGGCTGCTTACCCTACTGATGCGGCAACAAAGTAGTGATCCCACTTGCCCGCTTGTGAAGGACCGATAGAGTCGCTGAGAACGCAGCTCAGGGCCTTTAAGGGGGAGTATCAGGCTGTTCAAAGTCCGTGCGTATTACTAATCATGAAGCCCCGAACTGTAAACGGCCGTTGTCCGTGTTCATGATGAAAGTGCTCCCGCGATCCTCCAGGACTCCTTATGAGGCAGAAGAGGCTAGATGCAGAAAATTAATCCCCGCACTGAGGCGGGGTGTTTGGGAGGCTGGCCAGCGATCAGCGATTGCCGGGGTTTTCTCGCTTCTGTGCTTCCTGCGCAGCCTGGATGGCAATCATCACTTGATGGCTCAGAGCAGCGCTATTCTTGCTTCCCAGCAGAGGTAGACGACTCAAGGTCCGCGTTCCCGCAAACATGCGATAGGAGGCCGACAGAGCAAGCGGCCTGACCCGAAGCTGTAAGGCCGTGAATAAGCGATTCAAATTATCCAGCTGCGCCCCGTAGCCCTTGCTACGCAGCCACCGGCCGAGCGCCCACATACCGATGGCCAAGGTCGAGGCGAGTACTACGAATCCAGCGAACATCAGAATGTCATTCATGGTTATTTCTCCTGTTGGTCGTTGCTCGAGGTCATGCTCGAAGCGTCGACGCGACCGGGATTGGTGCTGGTGTTGGCATCAGGTCGGATGACGTTTGACTCCGCGCCTACCGTTTCCACGGGCGGTTCTGCGCTTGTGGTCGATCTGGCTTCGCCGAGAGCTGATGTTGGAACACCAGCACCAAGAGACGCTGAGTGCGCATTCTCCATGCCGGGCACTGACAGCGAGGCGATCACGCCGAGTGCTTTTGCTCCACCATTGGCCGCTTGGGATAGTGCGCTGCCGGAGCTGACAGCTCCACTTTTTGGTGTCGCTTTTTGATCATTGTCACCGCCGCTCTGCGCGGCCTTCCCGGCCTGCTTAGCGGCCTGTTGGACGCCGTTGCTGGGTGTAGCCGATGGGGAAGCTACACCACCGCCAGTCTTTGCACCTGCGGAGCTTGCCCCCTTGGTCGCTGCGCCGCCGCCAGTGCTGGCCCCCACGCCGGAGGACGTAGCGCCACTTACAGACGAAGCGGCACCACCGGCGGAGGTTGCACCGGCAAAGCTGGAGTTGATAGCTCCTGCCAGACCGCCGTTGCTGATGCCACCGGCACCCGCTGCACCGGCAGCACCACTGCTGCCAGCAGCGCCGAGAGCACCGGCTGCGGCAGGAGCGGCCGCCCCGGCGGTGGCGATGGTTGCGATTGCCGCCGCTGCGCCGGCAGCACCAGCCGCCGCCATACCACCGATGGCTGATCCACCACCCATCGAGGTGCCACTTATCATGCCGCCGATGAGGTCAGGAATGGTCTTTGTCAGATAGCAGCACACCAAGGCCAGACCAACCATCGTCATCAACGAGGCTTCGTCATTGGTGTAGGCGGCCAACCACTGCTTGGCCGACTGAACGATCAGGCCGACGATCAGCGTTAAGACGAACAGCTTGGCTCCGATTGCGACGGTGAAGCGCATTGGGGCGATTGCAAAATCACGCGTCCATTGTGACCCGCCAAAGCCAAAGAACAGCACCGAAGCATTGATGATGACGTAAGACTCTACGAGCGTTACGAACATGAATGCAGCGATGAAGGCGAAACACGCCAACACAAGGATTGCGCAAACTGCGATCAGAAGTCCTTTGGCCGGAGAAAACACTGATATGCCCTTCACCATGGTGCGGCCAAAATCCAGTGCGACCGCCAGCATATCGCCGGGTTCTAATGCGCGTCCGAGGCCGCTAGCGGATGCCGCAGCATCGCGGAAACTATCGACAATGGCAGATGACCACTCCACCGAGTACTTCATAACGGCAAGGAAGAAACCGACCACCAGGACGAAGCGCAGCAGCTCTCCGACAATCTCGCCGAAGTCGGCTTGCTTCATGACAAGAGGCATGAACGTCCAGATGAACTGAATCGAGGCCAACAGCCAGAATAATCTGATCGCGTAGTCATACAGCTTTCCTGACCACTGGTGCGACTGCTGTAAAACGAGGTCGAGTAGGCCTTGGACCGAAGTGTCAGCATGGGAAAGGTCGGTCGCGGCCATAGCATCTCCGCTCACGAATACACTCGCCAAGACGAGGAAGAACAGTAGGCGATGATCCATAGCTAGTACCCCTTAACGCCGCCGCGAGTGTTCGGGCGCGCTTCAAACGAGGCATCAGCATCGCGCTGTTGCTGTTGCTGCTCCGCCGCCGATGTACATTCGCTGTTGCGTTGAACCGCCACGGTGACCATAGAACCGATTAGTGCAGAGCCGGAGCAGATCAACGCGATGAGCCATTTCGAAATAGTCATTCTCAGTACCCCTTCACGCCGCCGCGTGTATTTTTGCGCGCTTCAAACTGCTGTTCGGTAGCTTCGCTGGCTGCTGCACGGTCACCCTGCTGAGCCAGATAGTTGCCCTGCATGTTGATTTGCGTAGCCACCAGATCGCGCAGCTTTTGCAACTGCTGTACGTTCTGTGAGGCTATTTCGTTGCCCGCCTGAAGTGCTTGCATCCGGCCCACAGCCGACTGTGAACGGGTCATCATGCGGTCAAGCTGCTCGCCCTCAGACTCAAAGGTGCTGGTATTGAGGTTCGCCGCTTTTAGCGCAGCTTTCACGTTGTCGCGGCCTTGCTCAGACCACGTCTGATAGCGATCTTGTGCCGGTGATTCAGCCGAGTTGGCAGCTTGATTCAGGTACGAATTGAAACCGGGGAAAGCCGTGTTGAACTGCGAATCCATGTTCTGGATTTGACGGCCCAACGCCTGCGAGCGGTCGTAGACGTTCATCACGTTTTTAAGATCGGCCGCGATACTGCCGAACATCGAATCAGGCAAGCCTGTGCCCTGCGTGATCATGCTTTGATACTGCTGCACCTGGGTTTGCAGTTGCTCGGCGGTGTTCAGAGCCGTGTTAACCGCCTCAGCGTACTCAAACATTTGCTGATAGAACGTGGAACAATTTGCGCAGTAGATGGCGTAAGCCGTGGCAGGTGCAACGGATAAGGTCCCGCCAACTAAGCTGGTTCCGACCATCGCAATGCTCAAAACCGCATGACGCCCGGCTTTGCGTACACGGGACGACGCTTTTATGAGTAATTCCCTTTTCATGCCGAATACCTCATTTCTAACCTTGGTGGCTCGATTATTTACCGATATTGGCCTGTTTAAAATATGCGGATAACTATGCTATCCGCATAAAGTTTTCGTGGTCTGTCCGTAAACTGTCCGGTATCTGGGCGAGAAATAATAACTATCGGTCTGATTTATAAGGCGTTAGTTGTGAGGAGGGGAGGGGTTAGGTTTGTCCGGTTTTATACGTTTTGCGGACACAAAAAAGTCCACCGGAGTGGACTTTTTAACGAGAGCGGCAGAGTCAATGTGCTGAATAATATGGATTCTGTGCTCGGTAGGGCGCACGCTCCGCCTTAGGTATGCGCAGCGCGTCGAGATGCCAGTCTTCGAGGGATAAAGCCAGCTCAGCCGCGATGCGCTGGGCTTCGGTAACATTTTCTGCAGCCCGGTTACTGGCTCGACCGAGGCAGGCTTGCAATTCATCGAGTCGACTGGCAAATGCGCTGATGCGGTGAGCTGTCTTCATGGTCAATTCCCCTTGCAGATCTTTTCCACTATGCGGTCGAATTCTTCCCGGACCTGATCGTCCGTAAGCTTCAGATTAACCAATCCTGACTTTATTGCAATTCTGCCGATTCTCTCAGCGGCCTCATTGTCGAGTTTTGCCAGTCGTGCTTTAGCGGTTTCCAGTTCGGAAATGGCGTCAGAACGGCGCTCAGCGAGAGTTTTGCGTGCCATTGATTGCTCCGATATTTCTGATGATTTTCTTCGGTTAAAGTGCGTAAGCCTATGAATGCTCTCATTCGAGGTGCGTAATTTTCAAGGTGCATGCTTTGCACATTAGCAGCGCTCGCCGCTAAACAGTCTGTATTGGTGCCAGAGGCTAGATAATTCAATTGACCTCGTTCACTGTGACGGCTTTATGCGATTCTGCGCGACTCTATGCGATTGAAACCATTTATTAATGCGACGCTATGCGGATGTATGCGAACCTACGCGATTAGACGAAATGCAAATGGCATCTCTGCTCCAGTTGCATAGAAGCGCATAGGAATAGACGGCAAGATGTGTGTTGTACGGGTACGGGCAAGCCCGTCCCCATCCAACACCGCCCCTTATTCACCTTCGGCTCAACGGCACCTTGCTCTGCGAGGCCCGCAGCCGCTGCCGCGTGTAAGAGCGGAAAGCAACAACAGGAGCACTAGCAATGTCAGAGGGCACCAAAGGAATGGCTCATCCTCGGCGGTGCAGAAGGCCGATATTGGTAACGGGCCCTCGGATCTAGCTGTAGAGCAGCAAGATGCGCAATTTGTGAGCTTGGGGCCATGATGTGTGAAAAATTTCTCTTTCAATGTATTTTGGAGCCTTGAAATCTGCTTTTCTAGCCGATCCTCAATACTGATCGGCCAGAACCGCACGATGCCGATGGAGGCCAGGCGTTAAATGAGAGACAAGGCACATGACGAAGTGATGGCTGCATATTTCCGGGACAACCCAGCTTACGGCCAAGCTTTGCTGGATGAACTCGGCAAAGACGGTGCTTGTGATGAAATAGCTGTGTTGTTCCGCCAATTAAGAGGTGTCCATGACGTTGACTCCTCTCTTACATGGATCGTTTGCGAGAAGGGCACTGAATGAGTCTTCATCTATTGATAGATACGTCGGTATGGCTTGACCTCACCAAGGACCATAGGCACCTTCCTTTGCTGGACGCACTTGTTGCAATGGTCGAAGCGGAAGAAGCGGTGCTCGTAATGCCTCAAATCATTCTTGAGGAATTTGAACGGAACCGAGATAGAGTGATGGCTGCGAGCCGAGCCAGCCTTTCCAGTCACTTTAAGCGGGTAAGAGAGGCAATTCTCCAATTCGCTCCCGAGGAAGGGCGGGATGCGACGTTGAGACAGCTCAATGAGGTTGATCACCGGGTAGCGACTGGCGGAGAAGCGGTAAATGAAGCGGTTGAGTTGATCGAAGGGCTTTTCGGCAAATGCAGGTCAATCCCAGTCAGCGACAAGATTAAAGTACGTGCGGCAGATCGAGCGATCTCAAAAATCGCCCCATTCCATCGGCAGATGAATGGAATTGGCGATGCGATCATCATCGAAACCTACATTGATGCCCTGTCTGCGCGTGAAGAAGGGGATGTGTTCGCATTCGTCACCCACAATATTCATGACTTCAGTCAAAAAGGGGCTGATACCCGTGTACCGCACCCTGATCTAGCATCCATTTTTGATGGCGCGACGTCCCGATATGAAACCAACCTTAGTATTTTACTTAGCGAATTTGCTAGCGAGCTGGTGGAAGAAACTAGATTTGAACGAGAGTATAGCCAGGATCCTCGACAACTTTCTGAATTGTTGGATGCTGAAAACAAGCTTACAACACAGGTCTGGTACAACAGGAAATGGGGAATCATTGCTCGCGTTGAAGACGGTGAAGATAAAATTGTATCGAGAGAAATTTGGGATGCGGCCAGTCCCGTGGAGCGGCGAGGCTTGCTCGTGGACTCAATCTGGGAGGGAATGATCGCCGCTATGAAGCGGGCTGAGGAGGACCTCGGGGAGGAAGAGCTTGGTCCTTGGACTGATTTTGAATGGGGAATGATCAACGGAAAGTTGTCGGCGATCCGTTGGGTTCTCGGTGACGAGTGGGATATGCTAGATACTTGAGTCTTTGGATAGAGCTGCGTTTTTATAGGGCTAGAGGCTTTGCTGCTTGTTGTTTGGTTTTATTGCGTTGTTTGTGGTTATGTGTAATGGTGTGGCTGGCTAACTCCAAAAAGCCCGCAGTAGCGGGCTTTTTAGTAATTCATGCGTTTCGTGATTAGGCCTGCTCGTAATGATGAACTGTCTTGTTTACGATGTATTTTATTGGGGGTGCTGGAGTTAATGATTCTCCATCGAAGAATACATAGTTTTTGCCTTGGCCGAACGAGCTGTTAAAGACAATGCCATCAAATTTTGCTTCGCTTTTGATGAATTCGCATAAAAACTGAGTGGGGATGTAGTCCAGATTGCTGTTTTCAGGTCTGATAGGCTTAGAAAGCTCGTTGGAGAACAGTTCAAGTAGTCCAAGAAATCCTAATACAGCTGATAGTTGTTCCTCCCCGAAAGCTGAGGCGGAGCAGTGTTTTCTTGGTGTTGTCAAATCAAGGACCGACAGCTCGCGCACAGGAGTCATCTGCGCAACATATACACCGCTTGAATTGCTTGGGCGCACCTCGCTTATACAAGTAATCAGGCTGTCCGCTACATATAAATATGGAATTCCCAGCGGATTCGCTCGGCCTCCTGTCACTATCTCGCGTGGAGGGCAGCCCATCTGATTTGCATCCAAGGGTGTTTCTGATATTCGTGCCCTGAAGAAACTTTCCCTAATATCGACCGGGATTTTAAGCTGTTCTAAAAGCTGGAATAGCACACCTTCATTACTGCCGGGTGTTAATCTGCTAAATAGTGAGGAGTGTATAGTGGCCTTTGGAAAAAATCGATTTTTGTGCTTCAACTCGATCTTGAAATCTTCCCATTGATCGGTATAGCTAGCGACATCGAAATCAAACGCAAAGCGCTTTTCTGCTGTGTTGTTCCCAAAAATATCGTTAACGAGTATCTCTGTCTGTCGAATCCCGTTACTCAAAACGCCATAGGATTTTAAGACCTCAGAGAAAGGAATCCCATTTTCATCCTCGCGTAAACCGTAGGTGAATAGTTCCAGCTTGTCAGCTAGGCCAGCGGGGTCGATACAGGAAACCTGGCTCGTGCCACAGTAACTGCATCGACTTATCTCGCCCTCTGCGTTTATTTTGGCAACTATCACGGAGTCATGAAAACACTGAACGCAGCATCTAGGCATCACTCACCTCTGACGAAATCGCAAGTGGTTTCAATATGATGCTTAATTGAGTATTTTTTTACTTGACCTAGCCCAGGGAACGGATTGCCTCTTAGTGATACAAGTTCTTGAAAGCCTTGCGTTTTATTGAATATCCCAGGGTTTGCGGTGGAGAATTCCCAAAGTTTTTCAAGCGCCGATTTAAACTTGCCGCCCGGGTTGGCGGGTGAGTCATCGTTGAATGAGGAGAAATGACGAACGTACATGGCGTCAAATTCGACTCGATTAATATAGCTTAGGTGGATAGTTACCACATATGCGGGACCACCGGCCTCACTATATTCCTCGCTTAGAATTGTATAATCACCAAAACCAATGGCGTTTGAGTAGGATTTCCATTCGGTGTGTAATGATGAGTAAAAGGACTTGTCCTCGTAATCGGCATTTCGGATTTTTTTATCAAAAAAATCGCCAAATAGAACAACATTTTTCAATAAAGACAGCGCGCCGGGATGGATTTTTTCTTTGTTAACAAGAACGCAGGACGCGGAGCTAAGTTTTTCGACAAACTCTTTGTCGATACCTCCATCTATCAAAATTGCGCTGTCAGACAGGGAGAAACCAAAATCTGGTAAGATAGAGAGGTCTGCGATACTTTTTGCTTTGATACAGGGAACAAACGAGTCTCGATCTCCTGCGATTTCAAGTACGATTTTTTCGCTTTTAGAAAAGTCCCCAATGCTAGGGTTTATAATCACAAGCGGCTTGATTCCTGACTTGTGTAATGCTTCTATTGTTTTATGTAGAGGGGCAAGGTTCCCCCGTACAGGCTCAATAACAGGGCGGATGAGCTCAGGAGAAATTGTTTCTGCTAGCTCTCTCAGAGCTAGCAGTTCAAATTGCTTGCCCCGTAATATTGGGTAGTACATGTAGTGTCCTTACTAAAGGTCTTGTTTAGGTTTTCTGCCAGGCTTCGCCTGTGATCAGTTCGTAGTTTAAATCCAATTCCTGCCATCAATAAGGAACGCGGAAGAGATAGGATGAAATCTTTTTCAATCTTTCTGCTTTTTTTAAGAGTTGTGCAAAATGCTCTTCGAACATCAACAGAGGGTAATTTCTGCAAAATGTTTTCACATGCAGAAAAGATTTCTGTGTTTGGGTAATCTAAGCTTTGATCTGAAAGCGCCGATACAATATCTCGATATTCATGCACGCGAAGTGAGCGCATTAGAATTGAGATGTCCACCGGCTCTGTTGATGTCACTGCTTCTCGGATTGTCCGGAGGTTTTTTCTAGGGGTTAACTCCAGAATTCCCACGTCGCTATCGATAGAGCTCAATACTTTTGATAAGTGCGATTTCCCTACGACAACATAAACTTTGTCAAATAATTTCTTGTAGGAGGCTAGTTGCTCGGGAAGACGATCTAGATTGTCGAAGTCTGATTTTATTTCGTAGCATGTAGAACTGCCGTTTAAAATAACGCAATCGGCCTTGTTTCGGCCAACTCTGAATTCTGGCAATACAGTTGCTGTATTAAGGGAGTGCCTCCCCAAAAGCAATCGCTCGGCGACAATGTTTTTAAAAAAATACTCAGTCCTATATTCTCTTGAGAGGGCTGAGTATGAGTGTTCAAATACTTCTGCGGCCGTAAACTCTTCTCTGAGCTCACCTCTAAAATGGGTGGCAACCTTCAAAAGAAAGTCGAAATTTCCGGATGCCACTTCCGTGAGCCGTTTGCTGGAGAACAGTCTCGCTGCATCTCTTGTAGTGAACACTTTTGGACCTCTTACACCACGTCAGCGATCGTTGATCCCTTGGCTGGCATCTTTCCGACAGACGGTGCTATTTTCATTTCTACGCTAGCCAAAATACGCTGAATGCAGCACCCTGGGAGCAGAATACAGGGTGTTTCGGTCAGTGCATGATGGCCAGCACGTACCTGTGGGTAAGGATACGCCAACATGAAAGGCCGCGCACAAGCTAATGCTTGCTCAGCTCTAGAAATGGGCGGCCTAACCAGTAGCAATCCACCCTCGCTGGAGGAGGGCGGTGCTAACGAAGCCGCATGCGCCTTACCCTTACGATTCACCAGCTGGGATTGCTCTTGCTCTGTTGGGGTAAGCGGGTGAATGGGGTGGATAGATTTTCCTCGATACTCTGGACTCATGCATCTTGACGCGGGCTGCTCAACCTTCACGCTTCGCAAGCCAAGCCAAGCCAAGCCAAGCCAAGCCAAGCCAAGCCAAGCCAAGCCAAGCCAAGCCAAGCCAAGCCAAGCCAACACGTTCACTGGAAACAGGACATCGGTACCATGTCAAATTTGGGATTGCTGACATGGCATCGGGATGCTCCGGCGAGCATATTATTTAACTAGTATGGGCTCTTCATTAATATAGCGTATGGGCTATATTAGTAAGGTCAATAGACTAGCTCTCCGACTTTGGTATGAATTTTCCGATGTATACGTAAGGTTCCAGGTCGAACGCTCGCTTCAGCCCGAGAGCATCATATTCAGTTATGCTTGGGGCTTCGGAAAGTGCAGAGGTAACCATAGCAAGACGCCATGCTGGATTGGATTGTAGACCTTTCCCATACTCATTCCGAGTAATAAAGAATTGGGGGGTGGGACTGGATGTGCCTTTTACCTCGACGTGCCGCACCGATTTGCCTTTGGTAAAAACAAAGTCATACCCACAGGGTAGGTGAGTAACGCGTTCGCAGGTGTACCCTTTAGTTTTGTAATGCTCAATGACGGCGCATTCTGCTGCAAATTCCACCTTTTTCCGATGCTCTGGTGTACCGAATCCCTTTAGAGGATCGGCTGCGTCGAGTTCGGGATCGGGTAACGAGCCCTCGCTAGGGTTCTGAATAGCAAATTGGGTCATCATTTTCAGACGACTGTTGAGAAGTTTCAGTACACGAATTTTATTCTTATTGGTGTTTACGTCTGGCCCTTCTAGAAAGGAATATTTGCCCTGCCTTACGGATGGGTCCGAGAAAGGCATAGTTCGGTACTCAGGTGGAACGAAGTATGCGGTCTTACTAGAAATGCAGTACGACCAGTCATAGGCCGGGTGCGCAGCATCCCCTCGCTTCTTGATCAGGCTTTCTGGAGGATCAAGCCATTCGCCATGTAGGGTAGCATTTTCGTACCAACCGACAACATGGACGCCAGTATGCTTTGGGTTTTTTGCGAGGCAAATCACTGTCCAGCCATTTGGATCGTCGTTTGACGGTGCATACTCGCTTGCTTGGGGCGGAACATAACAATAGTAGGTTCCATCAGGCCCAGAGTTGAAGTTGAACGCCTCGTGTCCCCGTCCTTCGTTTTTTTTGCCCTTGTTTTCGTTGAGCCACCCAAAATTACCGTCGACCGGTCCGCCGCGATAGTATTCTGACCAACCAAACTTCACCCACAGGATCTTTTTCACAGACTATTCCCTTTTTCAGATTTATTCCTGTCTATCGAGCTTGATCAGCAGGCCGTCAGAGACCTGGCGGCTATCGGTTGCAGATAGGAAGCGGTGCTTCTCATGCAACAACACTGCTCCATGCGCAGGTAAACACGAAGTGCGTTACTTCGAAGATTGACTATGAGATGTCGATGGCGAGTACTCGAACCGATATTAGCTTGTTAGGGAGTCCATACTTCCCTGCGGTGTAGTCGACATTGACCAATTCGCTCGATGTCAGCGTTAGATTCGCGCCTGCGGCAAACAAGACCTCGTTCTCATGGCCGAGGTTCGTGCCTTTGCGCTTATATGCGAAGACATTGGTCCTCGGGTTGGTCGCTCTTAGTACGAACAGATCAATACGGCCTGCGTCGTATCCCTTGCCCTTATGGTCTGCGTTCCGCAGCGCAACTTGGGGGCAAAATGACGAAGATAGAGGGCGATCTGTGGTCAATCTGTCGCCCCCCGGCCACAACCCTGCATGAAAGAGGCATTGACCTTCACTAAGCACCTGCCCGATTCCTTCAATCTCTGCTGAGACCTGTGCAAAGTCGCAATTTGGGTACGACTTCTGATATCGCGACAGTGCATCAGGAGTTTTGGATGGCATAGCTTGCCGCCAATGCTTATAGGCGACACTGTTATCCAGTGCTCTGTTGATGGAATCCCCAAGGCCGTTGTCGGCACCGACGCGGCCCATGTAGGTGGCGGCGTCGTGAGCGTTCGCGACGGTCGCCTCTAATCTGACCCTTATCCACATGTGCGGATTGCCGGATGACAGCATTTCCTCAAAGGAGGGACGCCTCATTTCCCATTTCTGGTAAGGGGGGACGAACGTGTCTACAAAAGGAAGGCTCATTAAAAATCCTTTTTCAATAGTGGTTCTGAGATGCGATTCCACGTCCTTACTGATTGAGATCGGACAAGGAGAAAAGGGATACAGAATGCCATCATTCATCCCCATTATCACTTTAATGAGGCATCGAGGCGCGTGGGATCGGCACGCTTGTTGAGCCTTTCAGACGCGGGGCGATTCACCGAGGCTCAAAAATGACATTAGATGGATGCTCTCCACTAAAGGATAGTTTAATGGTGTTTTTCATGGTACTAGAATGCATCGCGTTGGTAAGTACCATGTTTTTATAGGTTTCCTGCTGTTATTTATAATAGAGTGGGAGTGATCCGGCATACGGCTGTCGCCAGTGTCAGATGACGAGGGATACACAAAGGCCCGCTTAATCGCGGGCCTTTGTCATTCTGCAGTCTGCGCCGCCGGGCGCACCATCACAGCGAGTAAAACGGGTCGCTTTCAGGCGCCTGGTCGTGCAACGCTTGGGCGAGGTCCTGGATGTGTTCGGACCACGCCACTGTCTTTACCCATTCCTCGGGCATGCCGGATACCCCGTACAAGGCTCCGGCCAGTTGCCCAGCCACGGCTGCCACACTGTCGGCGTCGTCTGCCAGGTTTGCCGCCAGAAGCACTGCGTCCCTGAAATTGTCGGTATTCCAAACCGCCCATAGCGCAGCTTCCAAGGTATCGATGACATACCCTGAGGAGCGGATCTGGTCGCGTGTTTTGTCCTTGTACTCGCCAGCATTGATGATGGTGGCACGGGGTTGCAGCGGGCGGACCCTAGGGCTGCACATTTCATCCTTGTCCGTGCCGTTTAGTGCGAGGTGCAGCTGCGCGCCCAGCAGTTCGCAACAACTCACTGCTTCGGGCGCCCGATGGGTGGCCCGGCTCTGGCTTTGGGCTTCGCGCCACGTGGATGGCAGAATGTGGCGCCTGAATATGGCGGTGGGGGCGAGCCGGATGATCGAGCCGTTGCCGGCCGTATTCGGTTCTGTGTTGCCTATCCAGTCCAGGCCTTGCCGTAGCCACCCTTCCAGGGCAAGGCGTGTAGCATTGCCGATGTCGAAACAGACACCGTTTGCGCTGTTTTCCCCACGCTTGTACCACCTGCACAAGCGGTCGAGATAGTCTGCATGGTCAAATCGCATGCAAGCCAGGTACGAGTCCGCCAGGCAAAGCGCCATGCTCGTATCATCGGTCCACTCACCTGGCTTGAGCCTGAACGGCCCGCCGCCGACCATGTCATCGACATGCTTGGCATCACGGGGCAGAAACTCCAGCGTGGTGCCTACGGCATCGCCAATGGCCAACCCCAGTAATGCACCCTTGGCTCTGTCGAGCGATTGATCGGGGGTTAATGTGCAGGCGCGCGAACTTTGCCATTGCGGGTGCACGTAGGCGCGGCCTGCTGACTCGCGTGGGGTGGGCGCTGGCAACAAGTGGTTGTACCGGTAGGCATACTCGGTAACTTCGAGGGTGGGGCTGTGCAGGTCGATCATAGAACTTCTTCTCAAGCCAACCGCCAAGCGAGCTGGCGATTGAATTGCGAGGCATTTTCTCACCTGAGGTGCCTCTGGCAATGGTGTCAATCTGATCTCATTCTTGTCGATTGGTTCCGTCACGCCTGTCGTATGGCCAACACGGTAGCCAAAGCGAGCAATGGCTGGATACTTCACTTAATATTTCCCATTTGCAGGTGTATCGTATTCGCCCTTCATCGCCAGCCACTGCTGGCAGCTTGATTGCGCAGAACACGAGGTACCCGCACCGATGTCCTTCACCCGTCGACAAATGCTCAAAGGCCTGACTGGCCTGGTTGTGGTTGGCCTGGGCGCCGGGGGCGCGGCGCGTTACTGGCTGGGCAAGGTCGAAGATGACAATGCCGGGCATGATTACGAGCTGATCGCCGCGCCCCTGGACGTCGAGCTGGTGCCGGGCTTCAAGACCGAGGCCTGGGCCTTCGGCCCCTCGGCACCGGGCACCGAGTTGCGTGTGCGCCAGGGCACCTGGTTGCGGGTGCGCTTCATCAACCACCTGCCGGTGGAAACCACCATTCACTGGCACGGCATTCGCCTGCCGCTGGAAATGGACGGCGTGCCTTATGTGTCGCAACTGCCGGTCAAGCCGGGCGAGTACTTCGATTACAAGTTCCGCGTGCCGGATGCCGGCAGCTACTGGTACCACCCGCATGTCAGCAGCTCCGAGGAGCTGGGGCGCGGCTTGGTCGGCCCGCTGATTGTCGAGGAGCGCGAGCCGACCGGCTTCCAGCATGAGCGCACGTTGAGCCTGAAGAACTGGCACGTGGACGAGCAGGGCGCCTGGCTACCTTTCAGTATCCCGCGTGAGGCCGCGCGCAACGGCACCGCAGGGCGGCTGATCACCATCAATGGTCAGCCCGACTCGGTCACCGAGTTGCCGGCCGGCCAGGTGGTGCGCGTGCGCCTGCTGAACCTGGACAACACCTGGACCTACCGCATCAACCTCAAAGGCAACTGCGAGGCGAGAATCTATGCCCTCGACGGCAACCCGGTGACGCCACGGCCGTTGGACGATGACTACTGGCTTGGCCCCGGCATGCGCATCTGCCTGGCCATCCGCATTCCCGAGGCGGGCCAGGAGATTTCCCTGCGCGACGGCTTCGTGCGCCTGGGCACCCTGCGTTCGGTAGCCAGCAACGACGCGCCGAGCGACTGGCCACCCGCGCTGCCGCCTAACCCGATCGCCGAGCCGGACCTGGAGAATGCCGAAAAGCTCAACTTCAATTTCGAGTGGTCGGCAAGCGTCTCGGTCACCCCTGACGAGAGCAAGCCATCAAGCATGTGGCAGATCAACGGCCAGGCCTGGGATATCACCGACAAGACCTGCGCCGACCGGCCGATTGCCACGTTGAAGAAGGGCAAGAGCTACATCTTCGAGCTGAAGAACATGACCCAGTACCAGCACCCGATCCACCTGCATGGCATGAGTTTCAAGGTGATCGCCTCCAACCGTCATGACATCAAGGAACCGTGGTTTACCGACACCTACCTGCTCGGCAAGAACGAACGCGCCCAGGTGGCGCTGGTGGCGGATAACCCGGGTACCTGGATGTTCCACTGCCACGTCATCGACCACATGGAAACCGGCCTGATGGCCGCGATTGCGGTGGTCTGATGCGCCCGCAGATCGTCGATCGCAGCCGCGATCAGGAATTCATGCGCCTGGCCCTGGCCTTGGCTGCCGAAGGTGCGGCGCTGGGTGAGGTGCCGGTGGGGGCGGTGCTGGTGCAACACGGGCAGGTGATCGGCCAGGGCTTCAACCGGCCGATCATCGACAGCGACCCGAGTGCGCATGCCGAGATGGTGGCGATCCGCGCGGCGGCCAAGGCGGCCAGCAACTACCGTTTGCCTGGCTGCACCCTGTACGTGACCCTGGAGCCGTGCAGCATGTGTGCGGGGCTGATCGTGCATTCGCGGGTGATGCGCGTGGTGTATGGCGCGCTGGAGCCCAAGGCGGGAATCGTGCAGAGCCAGGGGCAGTTCTTTGGCCAGGGCTTTTTGAACCATCGGGTGATGGTGGAGGGTGGGGTGCTGGCGGAGGAATGCGGGCAGATTCTGAGTGAATTCTTCAAGGCGCGTCGGGCCAAGGGCTAATCTGTGCCGGCCTCTTCGCGGGTAAACCCGCTCCCACAGGTTAAATACAGGCCTGAGAGGTGTGATATTCCTGTGGGAGCGGGTTCATCGTGGCGACGAACCGCCGCGAAGAGGCCAGAGCAGGCTTACATCGGCGGCGACTGATCCGCCGGCTTGTCCTTGTTCACCCCAGGCACATGCAGGTTGCCCTCGGCCACCTGGCCTTCAAGCTGCGGCTGGGTCACCCAGGTAAGAATGTCGTAATAACGGCGGATGTTGGCCACGAAGTGCACCGGCTCGCCGCCGCGGGCATAACCGTACTTGGTCTGCCGGTACCACTGCTTCTGCGACAGGCGCGGCAGCATCTTCTTCACGTCCAGCCACTTGTTCGGGTTGAGCTTCTCGCGCCTGGCCAGGGTGCGGGCATCTTCCAGGTGGCCACTGCCGACGTTGTAGGCCGCCAGGGCGAACCAGGTGCGGTCTGGCTCCTGGATGCTGTCGTCGAGCTCTTCCTTGATCTTCATGAAGTACTTGGCGCCGCCCTGGATGCTCTGCTTCGGGTCCAGGCGGTTGGACACGCCCATGGCCTGGGCGGTGCGCTGGGTCAGCATCATCAGGCCTCGCACGCCGGTCTTCGAGGTCACTTCCGGCTGCCACATCGACTCCTGGTAGCCGATGGCGGCCAGCAAGCGCCAGTCCACTTGCTCGACCTTGGCGTAGCTCTTGAAGTGCTTCTCGTACTTGGGCAGGCGCTGCTGCAAGTGCTGGGCGAAGGTGTAGGCGCCGACATAACCCAATACGTCGACATGGCCGTAGTAGCGGTCCTTCAGCCGCTGCAGGGTGCCGTTCTTCTGCGCCTTGTCGAGAAATTCGTTGATTTCGTTGAGCAGGCTGTTGTCTTCGCCCGCCGCCACCGCCCAGCGCTGGTCACGGGTGTCGCCGACGTCGAAGGCCACCCGCACGTTGGGGAAGTACACCTGGTTCATCGCCAGCTCGTTGGAGTCGACCAGGGTCAGGTCGATCTGGCCTTCGTCGACCATGCGCAGCAGGTCGACCACCTCGACGGCGTCGGACTCTTCATATTCCAGGCCCGGGTTCTGCTTTTTCAGCTCGGCCAGCAGGTCGGCGTGGCTGCTCCCTTTGAGTACCATGATTTTCTTGCCGACCAGGCCTTTGGCGTTGGTCGGGCGAGGGCGGCCGTTGCGGTAGATGACCTGAGGGGTCACTTCCAGGTACGGGTGCGAGTACTTGACCTGGGCCTTGCGCCGCTCGCTGCTGACCAGGCCAGCGGCGGCCAGCACCGGGCCGGAGGGCTTGCCGAGCGAGTCGTACAGCTCGTCGAGGTTGTCGGCGGTTTCGATCTGCAGCTTTACGCCAAGATCGTCGGCAAAATGCTGCACCAGCTCGTATTCGAAGCCGGTTTCGCCGTTGCGGTCCTGGAAGTAGGTGGCCGGGCTGTTGCGGGTGATCACGCGCAGCACGCCGTCCTCCTTCACGCGCTCGAGGGTGCTGGGTTTTTCAACGCAGGCACCGAGCAGCAGAAAGAGTCCGGTTGCGAGGAGCCATTTGGCGCAACGCTGGCGCAAAGCAGTGTGGGCGAACATAGGTTGCAGTATACGCAAAGGACCGGCCCAACCATATCTCGACAACTGTTAGGTTGTCTGGTAGCGGGTTGTGGGGTATGAGGTGGGTAGATGGTGGTGGGTTAGGTGGGGATTGCATCAAGGCCGCCAGGTGCCTGGCACAACATCTTCAGCGCCTGTGAGATCGAGCGCCGCCCGCGCGGCGCTTCGCGGGGCAAGCCCGCTCCCACAGTCTGTTTCGGGCCAGTCCCTCCTGTGAGCTCACCACAGTCCGCCTTGTTTGTCCCCTTTGATATCTGAGGTGGCGCAGTTGCTTTTCATCTCTCTTCAGCCATGCACCAAGGCGGGCACCGGTAATTGCACAGGACAGATTGGCCCGAAACAGACTGTGGGAGCGGGCTTGTCCCGCGAAGCGCCGCGCGGGCGGCGCTCGATCTCACAGGCGCCAGACATCTGAAGGCAGGCCCTGGCAGACATTGCAAAATCTGACCCGCAAGTCCGGTTCCGCCGCCCGGCAGCCATGGCGTAGAGCGGGTGCCGAAAGCAATCGAATTAGGCTAGAATGCACGGCCTCTAAGCACACCCCTTCCTGAGGCTGTCCCGACGATGTTGATCCTGCGCGGCGCTCCTGCCCTTTCTGCCTTTCGCCACGGTAAATTACTCGAGCAACTGAGCCAGAAAGTCTCCGCTGTTACTGGTTTGTATGCCGAATTTGCCCACTTCGCCGACGTTGAAGGCGAGCTGACCGCCGACCAGCAGCAGGTGCTGGGCCGTCTGCTCAAATACGGCCCGAGCGTGCCGGTACAGGAGCCGACCGGCCGCCTGTTCCTGGTCGTGCCGCGGCTGGGCACCATTTCGCCGTGGGCCAGCAAGGCCAGCGACATCGCCCACAACTGCGGCCTGCAGTCGATCCAGCGCCTGGAGCGCGGTATCGCCTACTACGTGGCCGGCACCCTGAGCGACGCTGACGCCGCCCTGGTCGCCGCCGAACTGCACGACCGCATGACCCAGCGCGTGCTCGGCCAGCTGGAGCAGGCCGCTGACCTGTTCAGCCACGCCCAGCCCAAGCCGATGACCTCGGTCGACATCCTGGCCGGTGGCCGCGAGGCCCTGGCCAAGGCCAACGTCGACCTGGGCCTGGCCCTGGCCGAAGACGAGATCGACTACCTGGTCAACGCCTTCCAGGGGCTCAAGCGCAACCCGAACGACATCGAACTGATGATGTTCGCCCAGGCCAACTCCGAGCACTGCCGCCACAAAATTTTCAACGCCAGTTGGGACATCGACGGCCAGGCTCAGGAAAAGAGCCTGTTCGGCATGATCAAGAACACCTACCAGATGCACAACGAAGGTGTGCTGTCTGCGTACAAGGACAACGCCTCGGTGATCGTCGGCAACGTTGCCGGCCGCTTCTTCCCGAACCCTGAAACCCGCCAGTACGGCGCGGTGCAGGAGCCGGTGCATATCCTGATGAAGGTGGAGACGCACAACCACCCGACCGCCATCGCCCCGTTCTCCGGCGCCTCCACCGGCTCCGGCGGCGAAATCCGCGACGAAGGCGCGACCGGCCGTGGCGCCAAGCCAAAGGCCGGCCTGACCGGCTTCACCGTGTCCAACCTGCGTATCCCGGGCTTCGAGCAGCCATGGGAACAGGCCTACGGCAAGCCTGAGCGCATCGTCGACGCCCTCGACATCATGATCGAGGGCCCGCTGGGCGGCGCCGCGTTCAACAACGAATTCGGTCGCCCGGCGCTGACCGGTTACTTCCGTACCTTCGAGCAGGCCATCAACACCCCGCACGGTGAAGAAGTGCGCGGTTACCACAAGCCGATCATGCTTGCTGGCGGCATGGGCAACATCCGTGAAGACCACGTGCAGAAGGGCGAGATCACTGTCGGCGCCAAGCTGATCGTGCTCGGCGGCCCGGCCATGCTGATCGGCCTGGGCGGCGGCGCCGCTTCGTCGGTAGCCACCGGTGCCAGCTCGGCAGACCTGGACTTCGCCTCGGTACAGCGCGAAAACCCGGAAATGGAGCGCCGTTGCCAGGAAGTCATCGACCGCTGCTGGCAGCTGGGCGACGCCAACCCGATCGCCTTCATCCACGACGTCGGCGCCGGTGGCATCTCCAACGCCTTCCCTGAGCTGGTCAACGACGGTGGCCGTGGTGGCCGCTTCGAACTGCGCAACGTGCCCAACGACGAGCCGGGCATGGCCCCGCACGAAATCTGGAGCAACGAATCGCAGGAGCGTTACGTGCTGGCTGTCAGCGCCGTCGACTTCGAGCGCTTCCAGGCCATCTGCGAGCGCGAGCGCTGCCCGTTCGCCGTCGTGGGCGAGGCAACCGAAGAGCCGCACCTGACCGTAAGCGACAGCCACTTCGGCAACACCCCGGTCGACATGCCACTCGACGTGCTGCTAGGCAAGCCGCCACGCATGCACCGTTCGGTGACCCGCGAAGCCGAGCTGGGCGATGATTTCGACCCAAGCGAGCTGGACCTGGACAACGCCGTGCAGCGCGTGCTCAACCACCCGGCAGTGGCCAGCAAGAGCTTCCTGATCACCATCGGTGACCGCACCATCACCGGCCTGGTTGCCCGCGATCAGATGGTCGGCCCGTGGCAGGTTCCGGTCGCCGACTGCGCCGTTACCGCCACCAGCTTCGACGTCTACACCGGCGAAGCCATGGCCATGGGCGAGCGTACCCCGCTGGCACTGCTGGACGCCCCAGCGTCCGGCCGAATGGCCATCGGCGAAACCCTGACCAACCTGGCGGCCTCGCGCATCGGCAAACTGTCCGACATCAAACTGTCGGCCAACTGGATGTCCGCTGCCGGCCACCCGGGTGAAGACGCGCGCCTGTACGACACCGTCAAGGCTGTGGGCATGGAGCTGTGCCCGGAGCTGGGCATTACCATTCCGGTCGGCAAAGACTCCATGTCGATGAAGACCAAGTGGAGCGACGAGGGCGTCGAGAAGAGCGTGACCTCGCCGATGTCGCTGATCATCACCGGCTTTGCCCCGGTCACCGACATTCGCAAGACCCTGACCCCGCAACTGCGCATGGACAAGGGCGAGACCGACCTGATCCTGATCGACCTGGGCCGTGGCAAGAACCGCATGGGCGCCTCGATCCTGGCCCAGACCTACGGCAAGATCGCTGCCCAGGCGCCGGACGTCGACGACGCCGAAGACCTGAAAGCGTTCTTCGCAGTTATCCAGGGCCTGAACGAAGATGGCCACCTGCTGGCCTACCACGACCGTTCCGACGGCGGCCTGCTGACCACCGTGCTGGAAATGGCCTTCGCTGGCCACTGCGGCCTCGACCTGCAACTCGACCCGCTGACCGACAGCAAGGCCGACGTGGCTGCCATCCTCTTCAACGAAGAGTTGGGTGCAGTCATCCAGGTGCGTCAGGACGCCACCCCGGACGTACTGGCACAGTTCAGCGCCGCAGGCCTGGGCGAAGAGTGCGTCGCGGTGATCGGCAAGCCGGTCAACAACGCTGAAGTGTCCATCAGCCTGAACGGCGAAGTGCTGTTCGACGACGACCGTCGCATGCTGCAGCGCCAGTGGGCCGAGACCAGCTACCAGGTTCAACGTCTGCGTGACAACGCCGACTGCGCCGACCAGGAATTCGACCTGCTGCTCGAGGAAGACAACCCGGGTCTGTCGGTGAAGCTCGGCTTCGACGTCAACGACGACATCGCCGCCCCGTACATCAAGAAGGGTATACGCCCGCAAGTGGCCATCCTGCGCGAGCAGGGCGTCAACGGCCAGGTCGAGATGGCGGCTGCCTTCGACCGCGCGGGCTTCGCGGCCATCGACGTGCACATGAGCGACATCCTCGCGGGCCGTGTCGACTTCGAAGCCTTCAAGGGCCTGGTCGCCTGCGGTGGTTTCTCCTACGGTGACGTACTGGGTGCCGGTGAAGGCTGGGCCAAGTCGGCGCTGTTCAACGGCCGCGCCCGCGATGCATTCCAGGCCTTCTTCGAGCGTACCGACAGCTTCGCCCTGGGCGTGTGCAACGGTTGCCAGATGATGTCCAACCTGCACGAGCTGATCCCGGGCACCGAGCACTGGCCGCACTTCGTGCGCAACCGCTCGGAGCAGTTCGAGGCGCGCGTGGCCATGGTTGAAGTGCAGAAGTCCAACTCGGTCTTCCTGCAGGGCATGGCCGGTTCGCGCATGCCGATCGCCATCGCCCACGGTGAAGGCCATGCCGAGTTCGCCAGCGAAGAAGCACTGCTGGCAGCGGACCTGTCCGGTTGCGTGGCCCTGCGCTACGTCGACAACCATGGCAAGGTCACCGAAGCTTACCCGGCCAACCCGAACGGCTCGCCGCGTGGTATCACCGGCCTGACCAGCCGTGACGGCCGTGTAACCATCATGATGCCGCACCCGGAGCGTATGTTCCGCGCCGTGCAGAACTCCTGGCGCCCGGACGAGTGGCAGGAAGATGCTGCGCTGATGCGTATGTTCCGCAACGCACGGGTGTGGGTGAACTAAGGCGTGTACAAGCTCGCCTTCTTCGTCCCCGGCAGCCATGTCGACGTGGTCAAGGCCGCTGTGTTCGCCGCTGGTGGCGGGCGCATCGGTGACTATGACCACTGCGCCTGGCAAACCCTGGGCCATGGCCAGTTCCGCCCGCTGGACGGCAGCCAGCCGTTCCTCGGGCAAACCGGGCAGGTCGAGGTGGTGGAAGAGTGGAAGGTGGAGCTGGTGGTGGCTGACGAGCTGGTAGCCCAGGTCGTCGCTGCGCTCAAGCAGAGCCACCCGTACGAGACGCCAGCCTATGAAGTCTGGCGGCTCGCCGAGTTCTAGACCGCATCAAGGCCATCGCCGGCAAGCCAGCTCCACAGGGTTATCACCATTTTCAGTCCCTGTGATATCCCTGTGGGAGCTGGCTTGCCGGCGATAGGGCCCTACAACCCAGCCACAATCTCCTTGCCCGGCCCCGGCCGCTTCAACATCCCACACGCCAGCAACCCCACCTCGAACAGCACCCACATCGGCACCGCCAGCATCGTCTGCGAAAACACATCCGGCGGCGTCAGAATCATCCCCACCACAAAGCACCCGACGATCACGTAGGGCCTGCTGCGCCGCAACGTGGCCACATCGGCCAACCCCACCCAAACCACGATAAACGTCGCCACCGGGATTTCGAACGCCAGCCCGAACGCCAGAAACAGCGCCAGGATAAAGTCCAGGTACTGGCTGATGTCGGTCATCATCGCCACGCCGTCTGGCGTCACGCTGGCAAAGAAGCCGAACATCATCGGGAACACCAAAAAGAACGCGAAGGCCATGCCGGCATAGAACAGCACAATGCTCGACACCAAGAGCGGCAAGGCAATGCGCCGTTCACGGCGGTACAGCCCCGGCGCCAGAAAGCCCCAGGCCTGGTGCAGCAGCAGCGGCATGGCGACGAACACGGCGCACATTGCGGTCAACTTGAACGGTGTAAGGAACGGCGAAGTGACGCTGGTGGCGATCATGCTTGTGCCTTCCGGCAAGAAGCGCCGCAGCGGCTCGGAAATCAGCGTGTACAGCGTCTGGGCAAACGGGAACAGGCCGGCGAATACCAGCGCCACCAAGCCCAGGCAACGCACCAGGCGCTTGCGCAGGTCGCGCAGGTGTTCGGTCAGCGGCATGTTCGCTGCCGGGTCCATGGTAATACTCATGAGGCGTTTTCCTTGGGCACGGCGACCGTGGCCGCATCATTGGCCGGTTCTGCGTGCAGGCTGATGCCCTGGCGAATCTCCTGCTCCAGGCGCTGCAACGGTGCGCTGTCGAGGTTGGGCATTTCGATTTCGCGCTCAACCTGTGTGCGCAAGGCGTGCATGGCCCGGCGCGCCTGGCCCAGGCCACGGCCGAGGGTGCGCGCTGCCACCGGCAGGCGCTCCGGGCCCAGCACCAGCAATGCGACGATGCCGACCAGCAGCAACTCGCTGAAACCTACCTCGAACATCAGGCCTGACGGTCCGCTTGTGGCTGCTGCGTAGCCTGGCCGGTCAGCGGAGCATCCTGTTGCACCTGCGCGTGGCCAGGTGCGTTGGCGTCAGTGTCGCCGCCCATGGACTTGCGAAAACCCTGGATTGCCTCGCCCACATCGCTACCCAGGCCTTTGAGGCGCTTGGTACCAAACAGCAGGAATACGATCAGCAGTACGATCACCAGTTGCCAGATTCCAATGCCACCCATTGCGACCACTCCTGTAAGGTCATGAAAAGGAAGGGCAATCCTGCCTCGCCCAGATGACGTGAACATGACGGACGGGGCATTGCCATCTACCTGCAACACACCGCGTGTTGACTGGCGTCTTTATTGCGCGAGCGAGGCACGCACGGATGGCTGGCAGGCAACAGCAGGGCGCGGCCCTGCTGATGGTGATGGTGGTGCTGGCAATGCTGGCGGCGGGCATGGCCTGGCTGGTAGAAGACGGCCGGCGCCAGGTCGATGAAGTGCGCCTGCTACACCAGCGGGTACAGGCGCGGGCCATGGAACAAGCCGGCCTGGCCTATGCCAAGCAGGCCCTGCGTGACCCCGCCTGGCGGCTGAGCCCGCTGTTCTGGCAAGCGCTGCGCGGGCAGCCACTGAATTACGACTTTGGCGCCGGCCAGGCGCAGTTGCGGGTGCGCGACCAGCACACCTGCTTCAACGTCAATGCACTGCTCGGCGCCGATGGCGAGCGCGCAGAGCACCAGTTGCGCTACCTGTTGGGCGATGACATGGCTGCCCAACGCCTGGTCGACGCCTTGGCTGACTGGCTCGATGCGGACAGCGATGCGCGCCTGCAGGGCGCCGAAAGCGCCCAGTACCTACGCCAGCAGCCACCCAGGCTGGCGGCCAACCAGCCGATGCTCGACACCAGCGAACTGAACCTGTTGCTGGAGCAGGATGCCAGCCGCCAGGCGCGTTACCCGATGCTGTGTGCGTTGCCGCAGACCACCGGCTGGCGGCTGAATGCCAACGCCCTGGGGTTGGAGCACCTGCCGTTGCTGGAAGCCCTGTACGAGGGGCGATATCCACGGTCCTTGCTCAGCCGCATCGTCAGTGGCCGGCCGGCGTCGGGGTACGTGGATGCGGCCGCACTGCGGCAGGCGCTGGGGGCGGTGGATGACGAAACATTCGAACGGCTGAGCGAAGGCTTGCTGCTCAACAGCGGGTATTTTCTGTTGCAGCTGTCGTTTGCGGAAGAGGGGCGGGTGATACGCAGCGAGTTCCAGGTGGAGGCGCTGGGGGTGGTGCAATGGCATGCCCGGGTGCCGGCGCAGCAAGTGCGGGTGCGCAGCCGCGAGCCGATAGTCTGGTAAGGCTTGAGCTAGCCGGGGCTGCTTTGCAGCCCAATCGCCGGAAAGCCAGCTCCCACAGGTACTGCACAAGGCTTGAGGCTTGCACCGTCCCTGTGGGAGCTGGCTTGCCGGCGATTAGGCCGCAAAGCGGCCCCCGTACACCGCGCTATCAGACGGTCCCGATTTCCCCGCCATCAATCCGTTGAATCACCACCGTCGAAGCCCGCGGCCGCACCGTGGCCCCCGCCGGCGTCACATCGGTAGCCTTGTCGGTATATGGCCAGTTCCCCGGGTGCTGGATGTTGACGAACAGCGTCTTGTTGTCCGGGGTAAAGCTGATTCCGGTCACTTCGCAGTCATTCGGGCCGACAAAAAAGCGCCGCAGGTCCACCTGGTTCTGCGCGTTTACCGGCACCTGCTTGCCGCTGGCATCCACCAGGTCGGTAGGGATTACCGCCAGCAACTGGTCGTTGGTGTAGTCGGTCAAGGTGGTCTCGCCGTTGTCGGTCTCGAACCACAGCACACCACGGCTATCGAAGCTCATGCCATCCGGGCTGGCGAACTGGTTCAGTTCGGTCAGGCCGGAACGGTTGATGTCGGCGGTACCGGCAGCGTTGGCGCCGAACACGAAGATGTCCCAGGTGAAGCTCAGCTGGTCGTCGCTGTCGTGCCAGCGAATGATGTGGCCATGGCGGTTCGGGCCACGCGGGTTGGCGGCATCGACCTTTTCCGGGGTACGCGCACTGTTGTTGGTCAGGGTCAGGTACACATCACCGTTCAGCGGGTTGACCGTGGTCCATTCCGGGCGGTCCATCGGCGTGGCGCCCACGGCATCGCCAGCACCCCGGGTGTTGAGGATGATGCCCGGCAGGTCGCCGTACAGCGCACCCAGGGTGCTACCGCCGGTGGTGGCGGTGGCCACGTCCAACAGCAGCCAGACGCCGGTACCGTCTGCGTTGAAGCGGGCCACGTACAGTTTGCCCTGGTCCAGGTACTTGGCACCGGTGGCCAGGCGGTCGGCCGGGGTGGCGTCGGCGGCATCCCACACGGCGGTGGACACCCACTTGTACAAGTACTCGTTGTTCGAGTCGTCACCCATGTACCACACCAGCGGCTTGCCGGGGACCGGCAGGCCCGGGGCGCAACCTTCGTGGCGGAAGCGCCCCAGCGCAGTGCGCTTGGTGGCCAGGGTGCTGCTGTTGTACGGGTCGATCTCGACGATGTAGCCGTAGGTGCTGGCTTCGTTGCGGTAATCGTCGGTGGCGCTGGCGCCCTTCACGGTCACGTCGAAGCGGGCGAACTCGTCGGCTACTTCGGTGCTGTCACCGGCAGCGCTTTCCCACTTGTACTGGCCGCTGGAAGTGCCCACGCCGATGCGGCGCTGGTCTTCAGGGCGGGTACCCTTGTTAACGAAGATCCCCGGCCAGTTCTCTTCGCAGGTCAGGTAGGTGCCCCACGGGGTGTAGCCGTTGCCGCAGTTGTTGTTGGTGCCACGGCAGTGGGTGCCGGCGGTGGAGTACTTGGTCTTGACGTGGTCGGTGCCACGCAGCGGGCCCGTGATTTCCATGCGCGAAGCGGTGGTGAAGCGGCGGTTCAGCGGGTCGTTGTCGACCACCTGCCAGCGGCCGTTGACTTTCTGCAGGCGCACCACGCCAGCGCCGTGGGCGTTGATTTCCTTGCGCACTTCTTCAACCGGGCGCTTGCCGTTGACATCGGTGGTCGGGCCGGCCGGGTGCAGGGCAGCGGCGTCGATGTATTCGAAGTTGATCGCCAGCAGGCCGTCTTCCGAGCTGCCGTTGATCGGGAAGAAGTGCATGCCGTCATGGTGCATGCCCATGGCGTTGGCCTGGTCGGTCGAGGTGTTGCTGCCATCGGATTTCCACGGGTTGCCGTTGCTGTTCAGCGGCGTACCCCAAGGTGCCAGCACATACGCACTGTAGCCGGCGGCAACCACGCAGGCGTCGGTCCGCGAGCCAGGGATGGACTGGAAGCCCAGCGCCAGTTTCGGCACTTCTGGTTCGGTGACTGGCGGCTCGGTTACCGGTGGTTCGGTGACCGGATCATCGTGATCGGACCCACCGCCGTCGAAGCAGCCTGTCAGGCCGGTGCCGGCGATCATGGCGATGGCGGCGCCCAGGCTGCCGCGCATCACGCTGCGGCGGCTCAGGTAGGCGTCCATGACCGTGGCCATCGGCAGGTTGCCGCTTGGGTTGCGGTCCAGGTTGTCGCCGGTATCTCGACTCATCAGGGTGTCCTTATGTTGGCTGAGTTGGAAGAACCGCGACTTTAAGGCGCAAGTGTGATGATTCCTTGGCAGAAATGTTAACGAGCTTTTAAAACTGCCGGTTCTTAGATTTGTGCCGAACAGATCAATTTGGAATTGCTGTCGGATTTCTGCCATCAAACTGTAATGCCAACGCCGCAACATCCGGGGCCCTGAATGAGTGTGGAAAAGGATGGCGGGTGCGATGGCGAGCAGTGTGCACAGGCGCGAAGTGATTGGCTGGATGGGCGTCGGGGCCTTGGCGCCGCTGCTTGGCGCCTGCTCCGCATTCCCCGGCCAGCCAGGTGGCAATGCCAGCCTCGACCTGCTGTACGTGGCCGACACGCTCGATGCCCGCCAGCCTGGCCAGGCCGTGGTGCCGGCAACCCGCCTGGGGCCGGTCAGCCACCTGGGCCGCGCGCCGTGGATGACCGGCAGCAGTGCCAGCATTGCCTACCCGCAACTGGCGCCGCTGCTTGACGCCAGCCAGGCTGCTGCTGCCCAACTGGGCGGCTATGCGGTGCTGGCGGCACTGCTGGAGCAACTGCGTGGCGAGGCCGGTGCGGGCAACAGCCTGACCCTGGAAAACGGCCAGGGCTGGAACGGCAGTGGCCTGGCCTACCTGACCCAGGGCGAAAGCGGTGTGCAGGGCAGCCAGTTGCTGGGCATCGAAGCGCGGGTCAGCAGCGATGAACGCGTGCTGTGGCCGCAACGCAGCCCGGGCCTCTACCGTCAGGCCAGCGCCATTACCCTGGGCGCCGGCCTGGGGGAACAACAGCGCCAGGCATTGGGCCTGGAAAGCCTGCATATCTACGAGCGTGGTGGCGCGCGGATTGCGTTGGTCGGCGTGACCGACCCCTACGCGCAAGACCAGAAAGCCTCTCTCAAACAGTGGTACCAGTCGCTACAGCCGGTGTTCGAGCAGGCCCGGCGTGAAGCCGACCTGGTGGTGGCCATGGCCGATGTCGGCACGGGGCCCGGGTTGTGGCTGGCTGAACGGGTGCCGCAAATCGATGTGCTGCTGTGCGCCCGTGGCCAGGACCTGTGGCCGGCGCCGGTCGAGGTCACCCAGGCCAGCGGCCGCCGTGTACCGGTACTGTTCGCGGGTTGCCGCGGCAGTGGCGCCTTCCGCCTGCGTTGCCAGCGGGTGGCCGGGCTGTGGCAGTTTGACGGGCGTTTTTTCCCCGCTTTCGAGCAACAACTGGCACCTGCGGCGCAGCTACGTGTCGCGCCGCTACAGGCACAACTGCGCCAGCAACGCGCCGGTCACGCCGCCTGGCTCGACCAACCGTTGGCCCGCGCACCCCAGGCCTTGTGGCGCCGCGACACCCGCGGCGGCAGCTGGGACCGCCTGCTGCATCAAGCCTTGGCCGATGACGGCAGCATGCCTGTGCTGCTGCCTGGCCTGCGCTATGACTACCCGCTGCCGGCGGGGGCCTCCATTACCCGCGAGCACCTGATCAGCCTTACCGGTGGTTACCCGGCGCCAGTGGTCGAGGCCCCGGCCCGGCAGGTCGAACAAGTGCTGGAGAACGCCGCCGAGCAACTGTTTGGCGACCCGCTGCTGCTGGACAACAGCCAGGACCTGCCACGTTGGCAGGGCCAGGCCTGGCGCGTCAGCTACAGCCCGCAAGGCAAGCGCATCGCCGGGCTGGAACCGGTGCAGGGCCTGTGCCGCACCTTCGGCCTGCAATTCGAGGCCCAGGCGGGCGAGCCGCTGTGGCAACGGCTGGAAGCCTGGCTCGGCCGGCAGAAAGCCGACTGGCAACTGGCGCCGCTGCAGCTGCCAGAAGTGCGTTACGTGCAGGGCCACCCGGGCTGGCACCCACGGCAGCTGGCGTCGTGAGGCTCGCCTCGCGCTTGCTCACCGGCGCTGGCCTGACCCTGGCCGGCTGGCTCGCTGCCCAGTGTGCGCTGCAACTGAGCCGCCAGCCACAGCCCGCCACCGCGCCTGCCGCTGCCGACAGCCCGCTGCCTGGGCTGATGGTCGGCCACTGGCAAGCGCCCATCGACGACGGCGCCATCGCCGTTACCCGCCTGCCGCTGCACTACCTTGGCGGCCTCAGGGCCCAGCCGCTGGCCTCCAGCGTGGTGGTGCTGCGCTATGGCGAACAGGTGCGCACTCTGGCCCGTGGCCAGCGCCTGGCGCCCGGGATCGTGCTGCAGGACATCGACAGCGATGGCCTGATCTTCAACAACCAGGGGCGGCGTGAGCGCCTGCCCTGGCCGCCACGCCCTGCCGTGACCGGCTTCAAGCGGCAAGGATGAACGATGCCTGTTAGATACTGCGTAGCGGTCGCGTTGAGCCTGGCCTTGTCCATGGCCAGCGCTGAAGAACCGGTGTTCGATGAAAACGGCACGCCGATGTACGAGGTGAACTTTGTCGACACCGAACTGGGCGAGTTCATCGACAGCGTGTCGCGCATCACCGGCACGACCTTCATCGTCGACCCGCGGGTCAAGGGCAAGGTCACCGTGCGCACCGTCGACCTGCACGACGCTGACGCCATCTACGACATCTTCCTGGCCCAGTTGCGCGCCCAGGGCTATGCCACCGTCGACCTGCCCAACGGCAGCGTAAAGATCGTTCCCGACCAGGCCGCTCGCCTGGAGCCGGTGCCGGTGGAGACGGCCGGCCAGCAGGGCGAGGGCAGCGACAGCGTGGCTACCCGCGTATTCAATGTGCGCAATGCTGCCAGCGAGCAGGTGCTGGGCATACTCAAGCCGTTGATCGACCCGCGTGTCGGCGTGATCACGCCCTATCCGGCCGCGCACCAGCTGGTTGTCACCGACTGGCGCAGCAACCTTGAGCGTATCGCCAGCCTGCTTCGGCAGTTGGAGCGCCCCAGTGAAGCTGCTGGCAGCAGTACCCAGGTCATCTACCTGCGCCACGCCAACGCAGGCGAAGTGGTGAAGGTGCTGCGCGGCCTCAGCCAGGAGGGCGCGGTGCCCAGCGAAGGCGCGACCAACGGCGGTGCTGAAGGGCAGGGCAAGGACCAGCCACTGCCGGTTGCCAATGACTCGGGCATTCGCCTGGAGTACGAAGAAGGCACCAATGCCGTGGTCATGGTCGGCCCCGAGCGCGAGCTGGCGGCCTACCGCGCCATTGTCGAGCAACTGGATATCCGCCGGGCCCAGGTGGTGGTCGAGGCCATCATCGCCGAGGTGTCCGACAGCAGCGCCCAGGAGCTGGGCGTGCAGTGGCTGTTCGCCGATGAAAAGTTTGGCGCCGGCATCGTCAATTTCGGCAGCAACGGGGTGAACATCGCCAACATCGCCGGGGCGGCAGCCAGTGGCGACAACGAAGCGCTGGGCGACCTGCTCTCTAGCACCGCCGGTGCCACTGCGGGCATTGGCCACTTCGGCGGCGGTTTCAACTTCGCCATGCTGGTCAACGCGCTCAAGGGCAAAAGCGGCTTCAACCTTCTGTCCACGCCCACCTTGCTGACCCTGGACAACGCCGAAGCGTCGATCCTGGTGGGCCAGGAAGTGCCGTTCGTCACCGGCTCGGTGACGCAGAACAACGCCAACCCGTACCAGACCATCGAGCGCAAGGAAGTCGGGGTGAAGCTGCGCATCAAGCCGCAGATCAACATCGACAACAGCGTGCGCCTGGACATCGTCCAGGAAGTGTCGTCGATTGCCGAATCCAGCGCTGCCAGCGACGTGATCACCAACAAGCGTGAAATAAAGACCAAGGTCATGGTCGAGGACAACGGCCTGGTGATCCTCGGCGGCCTGATCAGCGACGAGCTGAGCACCAGCGACCAGCGTGTGCCATTGCTCGGCGATATCCCTTACTTGGGCCGGTTGTTCCGCTCCGATGCCAGCAAGAACACCAAGCAGAACCTGATGGTGTTCATCCGCCCGCGCATCCTGCGCGATGGGCCAAGCCTGGCCGGGCTCAGCGAGGACAAGTACCGCACCCTGCAGCAGACCACGCCGCTGCAATTGCCGGACCTTGCCGAGGGTAGCTCGCAGTTGCTCAAGGTTTTCCCCGCCAGCCGCGCACGCCTGGAAGGCGGTGACTGGTGATGCTGGCTTATCGTCAGGCCCGCCAGAGCGGGGTGGCCATGGCCCCGGCGGAGCAGGGTTGGCAGCTGTGGCTGCGGGCCGACGCCGACGGTGCCCAGTTGCAGGAACTGCTGCGTGTGCATGGTCAGCCGAGCACGCTGGAGTACCTGGAACCTGCGCTGTTCGACGAGCGCCTTGGCCAGCTGTACCAGGCCGGCGATGCCGCCACCGAAGCACTGATCGAAGGCATCGGCGACCAGGTCGACCTCGACAGCCTGATGAGCGAAATGCCGCGCATCGAGGACCTGCTGGAAAGTGATGACGAAGCGCCGGTGATCCGCCTGATCAACGGCCTGTTCGGCCAGGCCCTGCGCCTGCGCGCCTCGGACATTCATATCGAAACCTTTGAGCAGAGCCTGGTGGTGCGCCTGCGCGTCGATGGCCACCTGCGTGAAGTGCTACGCCCGCCGCGGGCGCTGTCGGCCATGCTGGTGTCGCGGATCAAGGTCATGGCGCGCCTGGACATCGCTGAAAAACGCCAACCGCAGGACGGTCGCATTACCTTGCGTGCGGCAGGCCGCGAGGTGGATGTGCGGGTGTCGACCTTGCCCGGCATCCACGGCGAGCGGGTGGTGATGCGTGTGCTCGACAAGCAGGCCAGCCTGCTGGCCCTGGACAACCTGGGCATGCCGGCAGCGGTGCTGCAGGGGCTGCGCAGTTGCCTGGCACG
Source organism: Pseudomonas sp. NPDC089407 (assembly GCF_044900445.1). Taxonomy (NCBI): domain Bacteria; kingdom Pseudomonadati; phylum Pseudomonadota; class Gammaproteobacteria; order Pseudomonadales; family Pseudomonadaceae; genus Pseudomonas; species Pseudomonas sp. NPDC089407. The sequence continues at coordinate 103,098 of NZ_JBJDNB010000005.1, read as the reverse complement.
GCCCAACGGTATCGTCCTGTCCACCGGCCCGACCGGCTCGGGCAAGACCACTACCCTGTACGCCAGCCTCAACAGCCTCAACGATGGCAGCCGCAACATCCTCACCGTCGAGGACCCGGTGGAATACGCCATCGCCGGCATTGGCCAGACCGCGATCAACCCGCGCGCCGGGCTGACCTTCGCCAGCGGCCTGCGCGCGATCCTGCGCCAGGACCCGGACGTGATCATGCTCGGCGAAATCCGCGACCAGGAAACCGCGCAGATCGCCGTGCAGGCCAGCCTCACCGGCCACCTGGTGCTGTCTACCCTGCACACCAACAGCGCCGTGGGCGCAGTGACCCGCCTGCGCGACATGGGCATCGAGCCGTTCCTGATCGCTTCCTGCCTGCGCGGGGTATTGGCCCAGCGCCTGGTTCGCCGCTTGTGCAGCTGCGCGGTGGCGCATCCATTGCAACCCGCCGAGCGTGACTTGTGGCCTGAGTTGGCGGCGTTGGGCAACAGCTACCACGCGGTGGGTTGCGAGCACTGCCAGGGCAGCGGTTACGTCGGGCGCCTGGGCCTTTATGAGTTCATCGAGCTGGACGCCGGGCTGATCGGCCTGCTGTATGACGGCGCCAGCGAGCTGGCGATGCAGGACTACCTGGCGGGGCGCCGGCAGAGCCTGGTGGCGATGGCCAGCGATTGCCTGGCGCGCGGCGAGACCAGCCTGGCCGAAGTGCTGCGCGTGGTGCAGGGCTAACGTATGCCGACCTATCGCTACCAGGCCGTGGACCTCGCCGGCAAACCGCACAAGGCCAGCCTGCAGGCTGACAGCGAACGCCATGCCCGCCAGCTGTTGCGCGAGCAGGGCCTGTTTGCCCGCCAGTTGCAGCGTCATGAAGCCGGCACCCGCCAGCCCCGGCGCCAGCGCCTGAGCCGCGCCCAGCTGTGCGAGCTGACCCGCCAGTTGGCCACCCTGACCGGGGCTGGTATTCCCTTGGTCGATGCCCTGGCCACCCTTGAACGGCAACTGCGACAGCCCGCCTTGCACAGTGTGCTGGTGGCCCTGCGCGGCTCGCTGGCCGAAGGGCTGGGCCTGGCCCGCAGCCTGGCGCGTCAGGGGGCACCGTTCACCGGCCTGTACTGCGCGCTGGTCGAGGCCGGCGAACGTTCCGGGCGCCTGGCCCAGGTTCTGACGCGGCTGGCCGATCACCTGGAGCAGGTGCAACGCCAGCAGCACAAGGCCCGTACTGCACTGATCTACCCCGCCGTGCTGATGGGCGTGTCGCTGGCCGTGGTGGTCGGGCTGATGACCTTCGTCGTGCCCAAGCTCACCGAACAGTTCGCCCACGCCGGGCAGAGCCTGCCGCTGATCACGTCGTTGCTGATCGGCCTCAGCCAGGGGCTGGTGCACGCCGGGCCCTGGCTGTTGGGGCTGGCGCTGGTGCTCGGTGCGGTCGGCGGCTGGTTGCTGCGCAAGCCGCACTGGTGCCTGCGCCGTGACCAGTTGCTGTTGCGCCTGCCGCGCATCGGCAGCTTGCTGCAGGTGCTGGAAAGCGCACGCCTGGCGCGCAGCCTGGCAATTCTCAGCGGCAGTGGCGTGGCCCTGCTCGAAGCCTTGCAGGTGGCCACCGAAACCGTCGGCAACCGGCGCATCCGCCTGGCCATGGAACAGGTGCGCCAGCAGGTGCAGGGCGGCACCAGCCTGCACCGCGCGCTTGACGCCAGCCAGCAATTCCCGCCGCTGCTGGTGAACATGGTCGGCAGCGGCGAGGCCAGCGGCACTCTGGCCGACATGCTCGAGCGCGTGGCCGACGACCAGGAGCGCGGCTTCGCCCGTCAGGTCGATACCGCCATGGCGCTGTTCGAACCCCTGATGATCCTGGTGATGGGCGCCGTGGTGCTGTTCATCGTACTGGCGGTGTTGCTGCCGATCATGCAACTCAACCAGGGCCTGCAATTGTGACAACAAGGAGCTTTGCCATGCAGCAACGACGCAACCGCCAGCGCGGTTTCACCCTTATGGAAATCATGGTGGTGATCTTCATCATCGGCCTGCTGATCGCCGTGGTCGCGCCCAGTGTGCTGGGCAACCAGGACAAGGCCATGAAGCAGAAGGTAATGGCCGACCTGGCCACCCTGGAACAGGCGCTGGACATGTACCGGCTGGACAACCTGCGCTTTCCCAGCAGTGAACAGGGCCTGGCCGCGCTGGTGAAAAAACCGGCACAGGAACCGCTGCCACGTGCCTGGCGCAGTGACGGCTACGTGCGCCGCCTGCCGGAAGACCCGTGGGGCACCCCGTATCAGTACCGCATGCCCGGCGAGCATGGGCGGGTCGATGTCTACTCGCTGGGTGCCGACGGCCTGCCCGGCGGCGAAGGCCAGGATGCCGACCTGGGTAATTGGGAACTGTAACGGATGCGTCGCCAGCGCGGTTTCAGCCTGATCGAGCTACTGGTGGTGCTGGCCATTGCCGGGCTGATGACCGGGCTGGCGGTGGCCGGGCTCGGCAGCGGCCAGGCCAGTGTCGACCAGGCCCTGCAGCGGCTGGCGGCCGAGACCCGTGGCCAGGCTGCGCTGGCCCGGCATGCCGGGCAATTGCGCGGGTTGCGCTGGAATGGCCAGCGCCCGGAGTTTGTCCGGCGTGAGGGCAATGGCTGGGTGGTCGAAGCGGTCGCGCTCGGCGCCTGGCCCAAGGGCCTGCACCCGGAGTGGGCCGCCAGCCCGCAACCGCGCCTGCTGTTCACCCCGCATGGCTGGGCGCAACCGGGCAGCGTACGCTGGCGTTGGGCCGATGGCAGCCAACAATGGGCCTGGCGCCGCGATGGCCGTTTGCAGGTGGGGCCATGAGGCGGCATCAGCGCGGCTTCACCTTGCTGGAAGTCACCGTGGCACTGGCAATTGCTGCAGTGTTGGCCGTGATCACCAGCCAGGTTTTGCGCCAACGCCTGGCCGTGCAGGACAACTTGCAACAGCACCGCCTTGGCCTGCTGTGCGCACGCGAACTGCAAACCCGCTTTGCCGTTGAGCAGTACTGGCCTGCGGAAAACCAGGTGGGCGGCGAATTGAGCCAGGGTGGCCAGCGGTGCCACTGGCAACTGCAACTGCGCCGCACCGGCGTACGCGACCTGCGCCGTGGTGAATTGCAACTGTTCGCGGACCGCGACCAGCGTTTGCCACTGGGCCAGTACACCGTGTTTCTGGAGCGCCCATGACCTTCAGCGCCCGTGAGTGTTACGCATACCCTGCTGGTGACAACTATCCATCATTCTGCTCAATCTCTGTGGGAGCGGGTTCACCCGCGAACACCGGCAAAGCCGGTGCCATCCACCGTGGTGTCTTCTTCGCGGGTAAACCCGCTCCCACAGGCACCCGTCAGCCTGGCGCTCAAGCCATGAAACACCGTCAGGCCGGCCTCACCCTGATCGAACTGATGGTCGCCCTGGCCCTGACCGCCATCCTCGGCATCATGCTCGCCGCGCTGGTCAACGGCTGGCTCAAGGTGCGCGAACGCCTGCAAGTCACCACCCAGCAAACCTCGGTTCTGGACTTTTGCCTGGCCCTGGAGCGCCGCTTCGACAGCCCGGTACTACGCCGCGTTTACGACCAGCGCCTGCCGTTGGCCAGCCGCTGGCTGGACTGGCAACCCGCCAGTAACCAGTTGCTGTGGGTTGCCAGCACTGGCTTGCCAGAAGCCGAAGGCGGCTCGCGCCTGCAACGCCAGCGCCTGCGCTTCGAAGCCCGCGAGCAACGCCTGCTGCTGGAAAGCTCGCCCGACCTGTACGCCGCCGCCGCCCCACGTTGGGTCCAGCGCGAACAACTCGAGCGGGTCAGCGCCCTGAATGTCCTGTATTACCAGGGCGGCCGCTGGCTGGCCTGGCCTTCCGATCAACCGGCGCACCCCGGCCGTGGTGTGCGCCTGGAACTGCAGCGTGATGGAGCACCTTATGTCTGCACCTTCGCCCTCCCGTGGGGGCGTTCATGAAGTTTGAATGGCGGCGGGGCACACCGGCCCAAACGTGGCTGTTGCTGCGGCCGGGCCCGGTGTGGCACTGGGCGCTGGTTGAAGGCGGCACCCTGCAGCAACAAGGGCAGGGCCAGCCACCGGCCAACCTGCAGGCCCGTGTAGCGCTGGTATTGCCTGCCGAAGCCTGCAGCCATTTTCGTGTGCCGGCCCCGCCCGGGCTCAAGCGCGAGGAGTGGCCGTTGCTGCTCGAAGACCGCTTGTTGCAGACCCCCGACGAAGTGGCTTGCGCCTGCCTGGCCCGTGAACCCGGTTACCTTCGCCTGTTGGTGGTGGCCCGCCAGCAGTTGGACGCGTGGCGTGAGCAATGTGCTGTCTGGGGTTTGCAGGTGGAACGTTGCTGGGCAGAGTTGCAGTTACTGCCAGCGCCGCAGGCAGGCCGCTGCTGGAACTGGCAACGCACTGCCGGGCTGTCCTTGTGCAAGGGGGTGACCGAGGACGGCCAGGAACACTGGCTGGCGTGGCCGGATGCGCTGGGTAGCGTGCCGCAGCATCCCTGGGCGAAACTGCAGGCGCTGGCGTTGAGCGGGGACTGGCCAAGCACATGGGCACCACTCGACTCAATGCCAAGCCTGTTCGAACGCGCCCACAAAATGCGCTCGATCCTGGTATTGCCCCGTCAGCATCAGCGTCTGTTTGCCGCCTGCCTGCTACTGGCTGCCGTCTGGGGTGCCCTGTGGTTGACCCAGCAATCGCGTCAGGCGCAGCTCTGGCGCAGCCAGGTCGTTGCCGTGATCGGCGAGCAAGCCAGCCCCCGGCATGCTGCACTGGCGCTCAAGCGCCTGCGGGAAAGCGAATTGCAACAGCAACTGCGCACGCGCCAGCTGCAGGACCTGCAAACCCGCTTGCAGGCCTGGCTGCGTGACAACCCAGGCTGGCAGCTGCAGGCGGTGCGCTTTGATGGCCAGCGTTGGCACCTGCGCCTGGAGGGCGAGGGCAATGCGCCGCCCTGGCAGGACATGGCGGCTGCCGCTGGCGCCACGGTGCAGGTTCAAGCTGACCAAGTGATCTTCGAGCTGGGAGCCGCCACATGAACCGCGATTGGCTACAGCGCCACCGTCTGGCATTCGCTTGGGCACTGATTGCCCTGTTGTTGGCCTTCCTGGCCCTGCGCGCCGGCATTGCGCAATGGCGCGAACTTGGTCAGTGGCACGGGCTGGCCGAACAGGCTGCCAGCCTCCAAGGCGGCCCGGGGCTGAACCTGGAGCGGTTACGCCAGTCGGCCCAGGCACGGCAGATCGAGTTGGCAGAGGTCGATGTACAGGGCAAGGCCTGGCAGCTGCGTGGGCAGGTGGCTGATGAGCGCGTGTTGCAGGGCTGGCTGCAAAGCCTGCGTGCAGAAGGCGCACAGCCAATGCAGTGGGGGCTGGAGCGGGAGGGCAAGGGCCTGCGCTTTGATTTGGTGGTGCAGCCATGAACCGCAAGGGAATGGCGTGGGTTGGGCTGGTATTCGTACTCACGCTGTTGGTTGAGCTTCCGGCCAATTGGGTAGCGCGGGCGTTTGGCCTGCCGATGCAGGAAGTCAGTGGCAGCTTCTGGCATGGCCAGGCACGACAGTTAGGCCCGGTCGGCCCTTTGCGCTGGGCGGTGCAGCCTTGGCGCTTGCAGGCGAACGCACAGCTGGGCTTTCAGGGCCAGGCCTGGCAATTGCGTGCCGAGGGCTGGCCCTGGCCCTGGCGCTGGCGACTGGAGGCCGTTGCGGCAGGCGCTCAAGCGACAGCGCAGACGGATTACCGCCTGGCGGGGCAGTGGCAGGGGGCTTTGCGGTTACAGGGGGCAGGGCGCCAATGCAGCGGCAGTGAAGGCCGCATTACGGTAACCGACCTTGCCCTGAGCGAACCGTGGTCACTGGCCCTGGGGCAGGGGTGGCTGGAAATGGACTGCCGCAGCGGCTGGCGGCTGCGCGGGCAGTTGGCACAGCAGGGGCAGCATCATTTGGCCGTGGATGCCGACTTGCTCGCGCGCCGGGCGCAGGTGGTGTTCCAGTTGCAGCCTGAGGCAGAGCTGACGCCATTGCTGCGCGGGGCACAGTGGCTTGGGCCGCAGGCGTTGGCAGGGCAGCGGGACTTGCGCTGGTAGACCCGTTCTATCACCAACAAGCTTGCGGTCAAAGGTACTGCATTTGCCTATTGGGAAGCTGCAATGTTGCTGAGGTCAGCCGTTTCCTACAGAACCTTCTGTTTTTGGTCCCGGGTGAATGAATTCACTCCAAATGGGTGTACTTTCATCGACCCGACCAGGTGGCTCGCCGGTGCAAAGCAAGCCGGTATTGCCTGCGACACGACAGGACAATTCATGAAAAGAGATGAGCGTGAATACATTGAGCTAGAGAGGCTATCAGTGGAAATACGCAAATTTATGGCGGAGACCCGCAAACTGAAAACCGAAGAGGAAAAAATGCGGCGTGAGTCGATGCTCTATCCATTCGCGGTTAGCGCAGGACTGGTCACTGCACTCGTCGCATTGTTTACTTTTCTGAGTCGCTGACCATGCTGGCGTCCACCCGTGCTCTGTCTCGGTAGACTTGAATTCTTGCTATGGACCGCTCAGAGTTTCCCCTGTTGGGGTGTTGTTTATGTGCCCTGTTTTTTGCAATCGAGGATGATCCATGTCGACACGGCGTCCAGCTTCTCCCTTCGACCCCGCTACCGAGTTGGCGCAATTGCATGCTGATGTAGCAGCCTTCCATGCAGAAATGCGCCAGTCAGTGCGTGCCCACCCATTCAAGGTCTGGCTGCCCTTTACCCTGGGCGCCGGGTTGGCGCTGATGGTATTTGCTTTGGTTACCCTGTTGCCACGCGTGGGCTGATCATCTGGTAACTCCATTCAGGTTGCCGGGTCTGCCATAGCTTTTCACTTCAGCCTCAAGGCCGAATCTCGATCAACGTCCCGTCTCGCACCAAATCCCATACCTCCTGCATGTCGCGGTTACGCATGGCAATACAACCGTCCGTCCAGTCCAGCGTATGGAAGTACCACTCCGGGTATTCATCGTTGAGCGGTGTACCGTGGATCATGATCATGCTGCCGGCACTCACCCCTTCACGCGTGGCGCGGGCCGCGTCGCTGATGTTCGGGTAGTTGATGTGCATGGCCAGGTTGAAGCGGTCGCTCTGCTTGCGCCAGTCCAGCCAGTACAGGCCTTCGGGGGTTTTCTTGTCGCCCTCGCGCTCCTTGGCGCCCTTGGGCTGCTTGCCCAGCGAGATGCGGTAGGTTTTCAGCGGCTCGCCGCGGCTGATCAATTGCAGACGGCGCTCGGACTTGATCACCAGCACCTTGTCGATCAACGGTTGCATGGCCTGTTGCGACTGCGTAGGCGCTTGCGCGGGCGACAGAGGCTTGCGGACGATGGTCTCGGTGAAGGCCGCCTGGGACACCGAGGTAACGCAAAGGCAGAAAAGGGCAAGCAACCAGCGCATGTAACGGTATCCCTGAAGGCGTTTAGGTGTTGGGCGAAACGTTCATCGGCGGCAGGTATTCATGGCCTAAGGGGTAGTGCTGCCCGATGCGGTCGCGATAGTAGCATTCTAGTGTGCGCGTGACGGTGCGGAAAGCCAGCTCGCCCCACGGTATCTCATGTTCCTCGAACAATCGCACCTCCAGGCTTTCGACACCCACATCAAAGGCAAGGTCCGCCAGTTCGGCGCGGAAGAACACGTGTACCTGGTTGATGTGCGGCAAATCGAACAATTGATACAGGCTGGTCGGCCCGACCCGGGCGCAGGCTTCCTCGACGGTTTCGCGACGGGCGGCCTGGTCGAGGGTTTCGCCGTTCTCCATGAACCCGGCGGGCAGGGTCCAGAAACCGCGGCGCGGTTCGATGGCGCGGCGGCACAGCAGCACCTGGCTACCCCAGGTGGGCAGTATGCCGGCGACAATGTTGGGGTTCTGGTAGTGGATGGTCTGGCAAGCATCGCAGACATACCGCAGGCGGCTGTCGCCTTCGGGGATCCGCTGGGTGACCGGCTGGCCGCACGCGCTGCAGAATTTCATGATGGGTTCCTTTTGTTCAGGGCTATCTTGGCGTGGCTGCAGGGCCGCCGCAAGCGCAGGGGCTTGGGTGCTTCGCGGCTTTGGTGCATCATGCAAGGCAGGCCTTGGATACGAGCGTGCGCAATGCTGGACGAGCTACTTCGCCGAATGAGCAACCACCACCCCGCATCACTGGAAACCGACCGACGGTTCCCCGAAGCGGCGGTTCTCCTGCCCATTACTCGCAGCGAAGCGCCCGAACTGGTCTTGACCTTGCGCGCCAAAGGCTTGTCGACCCACGGCGGCGAAGTGGCCTTTCCCGGTGGCCGCCGCGACCCGGAAGACCCGGACCTGGTGTTTACTGCGCTGCGTGAAGCCGAAGAAGAAATCGGCCTGCCGCCTGGCCTGGTCGAAGTGATCGGCCCGCTCAGCCCGCTGATTTCGCTGCATGGCCTTAAAGTGACGCCATTCGTCGGGGTTATCCCCGACTTCGTCGAATACCGCGCCAACGATGCCGAGATCGCGGCAGTATTCACCGTGCCCCTGGAATTCTTCCGCCAGGACCCGCGTGACCATACCCACCGTATCGATTACCAGGGGCGCAGCTGGTATGTGCCCAGCTATCGCTATGGCGAATACAAGATCTGGGGCTTGTCGGCGATCATGATCGTCGAGTTGGTCAACTTGCTGTTCGATGCCGGCATCAGCCTGCACCAGCCCCCGGAGCGTTACATCGAAAACTGAGCGGGGCCGACCCCGCCGTCTGCGTCATAGCCTGAGGAGCAAGCATGAAATACCGCCTGGGCGACCTGCGGGTCGAAAGCCACCCCACCAGTTGGGCCGCACCCAACGCCACGCTGATCGGCAACGTGCGCCTGCAGGCCAATGCCAGCGTATGGTTTGGTGCGGTGCTGCGCGGCGACAACGAGCTGATCGACATCGGCGAAGGCAGCAACGTGCAGGATGGCACGGTGATGCACACCGACATGGGCTCGCCGCTGACCTTGGGCAAAGGTGTGACGGTTGGCCACAACGCCATGCTGCATGGCTGTACGGTGGGCGACTACAGCCTGGTCGGTATCAATGCGGTGATCCTCAACGGCGCGCGCATCGGCAAGCACTGCATCATCGGCGCCAATGCACTGATTGCCGAGGGCAAGGAAATCCCCGACGGTTCGCTGGTGATGGGCTCGCCGGGCAAGGTGGTGCGCGAACTGACCGAGCAGCAGAAGCGTATGCTTGAAGCCAGCGCCGCACATTACGTGCACAATGCCCAGCGTTATGCGCAGGCGTTGGTGGTTGACGATGAGTGATGTTGTGGAACGGCCGGTGGCCTCGCCGTGCGTGAGTATTTGCGCGCTGGACGAGCAGGACATTTGCACCGGTTGTCAACGTACCGTGGCCGAGATTGGCCGCTGGGGACGGATGGACAATGACGAGCGCCGGGCGGTGCTCAAGCTTTGCCATGAAAGGGCAGTAGAAGCAGGCTTGATTCTGTAGGAGCGGCCTTGTGTCGCGATGGGCTGCGCAGCAGCCCCCTGCAATCTTCGGTGTGCCTCGGAAGCCTTGGGGCTGCTGCGCAGCCCATCGCGACACAAGGCCGCTCCTACAGGGACGGCGTTGCCTGTCGAGGGCGCCAGCGGTAATCTGTACGGCTTGCCCACCGACTACCCGCCATGTTCTATCTCATTGCCTACATAAGCAGCGTAGTGCTGATCAACTACGCCTTCTCCAGTGCCCCGCACCTGGACATCATCTGGTCCGCCTGGGGCGGCCTGGTGTTCATCCTGCGTGACATGGTGCAAACCCGCTTCGGCCACGGCGCCCTGGTCGCCATGCTGGTGGCGCTGGTGCTGTCCTATGTCACCTCGGAGCCGGCCATTGCCCTGGCCAGTGCCACCGCGTTCTTCATTTCCGAGCTGATCGACTGGCTGGTGTTCAGCATCACCCGTCGGCCGCTGCGCGATCGCCTGTGGCTGAGTTCGGCGCTGAGCATCCCGGTGGATACCTTCATCTTCTTCGGCATGATTGGCGCCCTGACCCCAGCGGTGATCGGCACCGCCATGGCCTCGAAATTCGCTGGCGTCACCGCCGTGTGGCTGGCCATGGCATTTCGCGCCCGGCGGGCTGCCGTTGCCGGTTGATGGTGTAGAATAGCGGTCCTTTTTCAGCGGGTGGCGCCAAGCCTGGCGCGGCCCCGGATGCCTTCGAGGACCTGAAATGACCCGTATCGGAACCCCCTTGTCGCCCACCGCGACCCGTGTACTGCTGTGCGGCTGTGGCGAGCTGGGCAAGGAAGTGGTGATCGAGCTGCAGCGCCTGGGCGTCGAAGTGATCGCCGTCGACCGCTACGCCAATGCCCCGGCCATGCAGGTGGCGCACCGCAGCCACGTGGTCAACATGCTCGATGGCGTGGCCCTGCGTGCCGTGATCGAAGCCGAGAAGCCGCACTATATCGTTCCGGAAATCGAAGCCATCGCCACCGCCACCCTGGTCGAGCTGGAAAACGAAGGCTTCACCGTGGTGCCGACCGCCCGCGCCACCCAACTGACCATGAACCGCGAAGGCATCCGCCGCCTGGCCGCCGAAGAGCTGGAACTGCCAACCTCGCCGTACCACTTTGCCGACACTTACGAAGACTTCGCCAAGGGCGTGGCCGATGTCGGCTACCCGTGCGTGGTCAAGCCGGTGATGAGTTCGTCGGGCAAGGGCCAGAGCCTGCTGCGCAGCGATGCCGACCTGCAAAAGGCGTGGGACTACGCTCAGGAAGGCGGCCGCGCCGGCAAGGGCCGGGTGATTGTCGAAGGCTTTATCGACTTCGAATACGAAATTACCCTGCTGACCGTGCGCCACGTTGGCGGCACCACCTTCCTCGAACCGGTCGGCCACCGCCAGGAGAAAGGCGACTACCAGGAATCCTGGCAGCCGCAGGCCATGAGCCCGAAAGCGCTGGCCGAGTCGCAGCGCGTGGCCAAGGCGGTCACCGATGCCCTGGGCGGTCGCGGTCTGTTTGGCGTGGAGCTGTTCGTGAAAGGCGACCAGGTGTGGTTCAGCGAAGTTTCGCCGCGCCCGCATGACACTGGCCTGGTGACCCTGATTTCCCAGGACCAGTCGCAGTTCGCCTTGCATGCTCGCGCCATTCTCGGCCTGCCGATTCCGGTGGTTCGCCAGTTTGGTCCTTCGGCTTCGGCGGTGATCTTGCCCGAAGGTCAGTCGCAGCAGACCCGCTTCGCCAACCTGAGTGCAGCATTGAGCGAGCCGGATACTGCCATCCGCCTGTTCGGCAAACCGGAAATCAACGGTACCCGCCGCATGGGGGTGTGCCTGGCGCGTGATGAATCGGTCGAAGCGGCGCGGGCCAAGGCGACCCGTGCATCGCAGGCGGTCAAGGTCGAGTTCTGATCCAGGATTGCAGGGGGCCGCGTTGCGGCCCATCGCCGGCAAGCCAGCTCCCACAGGGAAATCACCAGGCTTAAGGGCTGTGGGGTACCTGTGGGAGCTGGCTTGCCGGCGATGGGCTGCAAAGCAGCCCCAGCATTCTCACAATTGTGTATTGCGGGTCTCTTTCAGGCACAACACAGCAATCAAACTGATCACCGCCGCGGCAGACACATACCCACCCACCCAGCTCAATCCACCCATGCTCACCAGCTTCTGGGCAAAGAACGGTGCCGCCGAGGCGCCGACGATGCCGCCCAGGTTATACGCCGCCGAAGCGCCGGTATAACGCACATGAGTCGGGAACAATTCAGGCAGCAAAGCCCCCATCGGCGCAAAGGTCACGCCCATCAGGAACAGCTCAATGGCCAGGAACAGCGCCACACCAGTGGTCGAACCCGAGGTCAGCAGCGGCTCCATGGTGAAGCCCGAAGCAACCGCCAGCAGGCCACCAACGATCAGCACCGGCTTGCGCCCATAACGGTCGCTGAGCCAGGCCGACAGCGGCGTTGCCAAGGCCATGAACACCACCGCAAAGCACAGCAAGCCAAGGAACCTCTCGCGGCTGTAGCCCAGTGTGGTCACGCCATAGCTCAGCGAGAACACCGTCGAGATATAGAACAGCGCGTAGCACACCACCATCGCCGCAGCGCCCAGCAGGGTAGGGCGCCAGTGTTTGGCGAACAGGTCAACCACCGGCATTTTCACCCGCTCCTGGCGAGCAACCGCCTTGGCGAATACCGGGCTTTCTTCAAGCTTCAGGCGCACATACAGCCCCACCAGCACCAGCGCAGCACTGAGCAGGAACGGAATGCGCCAGCCCCAGTCGCGGAACTGCTCGTCGCTCAGGGTCAGCGCCAGGGTCAGGAACAGGCCGTTGGCCGCCAGAAAGCCGATCGAAGGGCCCAGCTGCGGGAACATGCCGAACCAGGCGCGTTTGCCTTCCGGGGCGTTTTCGGTGGCCAGTAGTGCCGCGCCACCCCATTCGCCGCCCAGGCCCAGGCCTTGGCCAAAGCGCAGCAGGCAAAGGATGATCGGTGCCCACACGCCGATGCTGTCGTAGCCTGGCAGCACGCCGATGGCCGTGGTAGACACGCCCATCAGCAACAGCGAGGCGACCAGGGTCGACTTGCGGCCAATGCGGTCGCCAAAGTGGCCGAACAAGGCCGAGCCCAGCGGCCGTGCAAGGAAGGCGATACCAAAGGTTAGGAAGGCCGCCAGCATCTGCGCGGTGCCCGACCCGGACGGGAAGAACACCGGGCCGATTACCAGGGCCGCGGCAGTGGCATAGACGTAGAAGTCGTAGAACTCGATGGCGGTGCCGATGAAGCTGGCAGTGGCTACCCGCGCAGGCGAGTTGACCGGCGCGGCAGGCGCTTGGGCATAGGTGCTGCTTGTCATTAAGTAGGTCCCTGACAGTCTGGTCCGGCTCCATGGCTTGGCCTGCGTGGGCATGCATGCAACAGGGCAGGCACGGCTGCGCGGGCGCCGGAGCGTTTTGTTGTTGTGTGCGCCCGACTGACGATAGCCCAAGGGGGGTAGGGGCGGGGCGGGCACTGTTCGGGGTGTTGAAGCAGGACCGCGGGGCGTGTCAGTGGAGCGGACTGGCCGTGGAACGCCGGGTGCGGGTAGCAGGCGTGACGGCGGGGCTGGGTAAGCGTGACCCGAGTATAGCTAGCGGGTCACGGTCCACACCAGTACCTTGCTGGCACAATTGTCCTCTGTTTCGAGGATTTCCAGGCGATAGCGGCCGATCTTCAGGCAAACGGCGCTTTCCGGGATGCTTTCCAGCGCTTCGGTCACCAGCCCGTTGAGGGTTTTCGGGCCGCCGTCGCAGGGCAGGTGCCAGCCCAGGGATCGGTTGATTTCGCGCAGCGAGGCGGTGCCGTCGATGACGAAGGTGCCATCGGGCTGCGGGTGCACATGCGGGTTCTCCAGGCTTTGTTCGTCCTCGAACTCGCCGACGATCTCTTCGAGGATATCTTCGAGGGTGACGATACCCAGAACTTCGCCGTACTCGTCCACCACCACGCCCAGCCGCCGCTGCTGCTTGTGGAAGTTCAGCAACTGCATTTGCAGCGGCGTGCTCTCCGGCACGAAATACGGCTCGTAGCAGGCGCCGTGCAGCGCCTCCAGGGTCAACTCGGCCTTGGGCAGCAGGTGGCTGATCAGCTTGGTGTTGAGGATCGCTTCGACCTGGTTGATGTCGTTGTGGTACACCGGCAAGCGGGTGTGGCGGCTGACGATCAGCTGTTCGATGATGCGCTCGATCGGCTCGTCGAGGTTGATACCGTCGACTTCATTGCGTGGCACCAGGATGTCGTTGACCGTGATCTTGTCCAGCGCCTGCAGGCCGTCGAGCAAGCCGTGGCGGGGCGCTTCGTGCTCATCGTCCTCGTCCAGGTCGTCATCTTCCCGCGGATGCAGGGCCACCGCTGCCGGCTGGGTGCGGAACGGGCGCAAGACCAGCTTGGCGCAGCCGTCGAGCAGGCAGGCAAAGGGTTGCAACAGTATCAGCGGCGCTTTCAGCAGGCTAACCCCAAGGCTGACCAGTGCCTGCGGGTTGCGCCGGGCCAGGCGCCGAGGCAGGAATTCGGCAAAGATCAGCAAGGCCAGTGCGCCACCCAGGCCGGCCAGCCAGAACCCGTGTTCACCGCTATAGCGCTGGCCGATCAGGCACGCCAGGCCGAGTACCAGCAGCTTGCCCAGGCTGGCGCACAGCACCAGCGCCTGGACGGGCAGCGCTGGCTGCCCGTCTTCATGGGGGCGCAGCGAGCCATTGAGGTGCAGGCGGGCAGCATCCACGGCGGTAAACAACGCTGCCCAGAGCAGCGCCAGTGCCAAAGTGACCAATAGCGGTGCGTACGGCAGGGTGTCCATGGGCGGCCGTCAGATATGCAGGATGAATTCGCGAACCAGCTTGCTGCCAAAATAGGCCAGCATCAGCAGGCAGAAACCGGCCAGCGTCCAGCGGATGGCCTTGTGGCCACGCCAGCCCAGCCGCGTGCGGCCCCACAGCAGCACGCTGAACACCACCCAGGCCACGCAGGCCAGCAAGGTCTTGTGCACCAGGTGCTGGGCAAACAGGTTGTCGAGGAACAGCCAGCCGGAGATCAGCGACAGCGACAGCAGGCACCAGCCGGCCCAGAGGAAGCCAAACAGCAGGCTTTCCATGGTTTGCAGGGGCGGGAAGTTGCGGATCAGCCCGGACGGGTGCTTGTTCTTCAGCTGGCGGTCCTGCAGCAGCAGCAACAGCGACTGGAACACCGCGATGGTGAACAGCCCGTAGGCCAGGATCGACAGCAGGATATGCGCAAGGATGCCCGGTTCTTCGTTGATCAGCGGTACCGTGCCGGGCGGCGCGAACTGCGCCAGCAGGGCGGTTACCGCGCCCAGCGGGAACAGCAGCATCAGCAGGTTTTCTACCGGTATGCGCAGGCAGGCCAGCAGGGTCAGGGCAATGACCGCCACGGCAATCAGGCTGGCGGCGCTGAAAAAGTCCAGGCTCAGGCCCAGCGGGGTAATCAGCTGGAAGAACAGCGCGCCGGCCTGGGCCAGCACCGCGACGGCACCCAGCAGGCCAAGCAGGCGCTTGTCGGCCTTGCGGCCCTGGGCCAGGTGCGAGCCCTGGTAGATGGCCGCAGCTATATAAAGGCCGGCGGCGATCAGGTTGGGGATGAGGCTGGGTGAGGAGACCATAAGTCCTGGTTGGCGAGCCTTAAAGAGACGGAGTTTGGCATAGTGAGCTGCAAGCTGGAAGCCGCTAGCCTGAAGCTGCAAGCTTTAAGCTGCAAGCTTCAAGAAAAAGCAGCCATCCCGCGCATCGGCTCTCGCTTGTAGCTTGTAGCTTGCAGCTTGCAGCTTGCAGCTTGCAGCTTGCAGCTTGCAGCTTGCAGCTTGTAGCTTGCAGCTTGTAGCTTGCCGCTCGGAAGCCAAGGTGTGCGCCGCCGCCGCACTTCGCTATAATCGCCGCCTTGCTGTGCCCGGCGGGTGTGCATTACCCCGCGGGCGCCTGACAAACCTCGGCTTTTACTGGGCCTGAAAGGATCACCATGTTCGAAAACCTGACCGACCGCCTGTCACAGACGCTGCGCCATGTCACCGGCAAGGCCAAGCTGACCGAAGACAACATCAAGGACACGCTGCGCGAAGTGCGCATGGCCCTGCTCGAGGCCGACGTTGCCCTGCCGGTGGTCAAGGATTTCGTCAACAGCGTCAAGGAGCGTGCGGTCGGCACCGAAGTGTCGCGCAGCCTCACCCCAGGCCAGGCGTTCGTGAAGATTGTCCAGGCCGAGCTGGAAAGCCTGATGGGCGCGGCCAACGAAGACCTCGCGCTGAACGCCGCCCCGCCCGCCGTGGTACTGATGGCCGGCCTGCAGGGTGCCGGTAAGACCACCACCGCCGGCAAGCTGGCGCGCTTCCTTAAAGAGCGCAAGAAAAAGAGCGTGATGGTGGTGTCCGCCGACGTCTACCGCCCGGCGGCGATCAAGCAGCTGGAAACCCTGGCCAACGATATCGGCGTCACCTTCTTCCCGTCCGACATCAGCCAGAAGCCGGTGGCCATTGCCGAAGCGGCCATCCGTGAAGCCAAGCTGAAGTTCATCGACGTGGTCATCGTCGACACCGCCGGCCGCCTGCACATCGACGCCGACATGATGGACGAGATCAAGGCGCTGCACGCTGCGGTCAAGCCGATCGAGACCCTGTTCGTGGTCGACGCCATGACCGGCCAGGACGCCGCCAACACCGCCAAGGCGTTTGGCGAGGCGCTGCCGCTGACCGGCGTGGTGCTGACCAAGGTCGACGGTGACGCCCGCGGCGGTGCTGCGCTGTCGGTGCGTGCCATTACCGGCAAGCCGATCAAGTTCATCGGTATGGGTGAGAAGACCGAGGCCCTCGAGCCGTTCCACCCTGACCGCGTCGCTTCGCGCATCCTCGGCATGGGTGACGTGCTCAGCCTGATCGAGCAGGCCGAGCAGACCATCGACAAGGCCAAGGCCGACAAACTGGCCAAGAAGCTGAAGAAGGGCAAGGGCTTCGACCTTGAAGACTTCCGCGACCAGCTGCAACAAATGAAGAACATGGGCGGCCTCGGCGGCCTGATGGACAAGCTGCCGAGCATCGGCGGGGTCAACCTGTCGCAAATGGGCAATGCCCAGGGCGCGGCCGAGAAGCAGTTCAAGCAGATGGAAGCGATCATCAACTCCATGACCCCGGCCGAGCGCCGCGACCCTGACCTGATCAGCGGTTCGCGCAAGCGCCGTATCGCCTTGGGTTCCGGCACCCAGGTGCAGGACATCGGCCGGCTGATCAAGCAGCACAAGCAGATGCAGAAGATGATGAAGAAGTTCTCTGCCAAAGGCGGCATGGCCAAGATGATGCGCGGCCTTGGCGGCATGCTGCCCGGCGGCGGTATGCCGAAGCTGTAATACCTGATTCGGGTGCCTGCCTCTGCTGAGGTGGGCGCCCAGACCCCCGCTACGGCGGGGCAACGGCCGTGGATTTCACGGTTTAACCGGCAAATCTGATCGGTAAGGCAAAGCCTTGCCGAAAAAGTCATTTGCAAATGTCCGTGTATTCCTCGAGAATATGCGGCCTTTTGGGCACCCGTGTGCCTATTTGGCATTCAGATTTGCAGTACCGACTATAGGAACAATGTTCACATGGTAACCATTCGTCTTGCCCGTGGCGGCTCGAAAAAGCGCCCATTCTACCACCTGACCGTGACCAACTCGCGTAACGCCCGTGACGGCCGTTTCGTTGAGCGCGTAGGCTTCTTCAACCCGATCGCATCGGGCGCCGAAGTCAAGCTGTCGGTCAACCAGGAGCGCGTCACCTACTGGCTGAGCCAGGGTGCACAGCCGTCTGAGCGCGTTGCTCAGCTGCTGAAGGACGCTGCCAAGGCTGCTGCCTAAATAGTATGAACGCGACGCCAGAAAAGGCTGACGACCTCATCGTCGTTGGCAAGATTTTTTCGGTTCACGGCGTTCGCGGCGAGGTGAAGGTGTATTCCTTTACCGATCCGATTGAAAACCTGTTGGATTATCCACGCTGGACGCTTCGGCACGAAGGCAAGGTAAAGCAGGTCGAGCTGGTCAGCGGTCGTGGCTCCCAAAAGGGCCTGGTCGTGAAACTGAAAGGCCTCGAAGATCGTGATGAAGCCCGTCTTCTGAGCGGTTACGAAATCTGCATTGCGCGGAGCCTTTTGCCCAACCTGGCTGCCGACGAGTACTACTGGTACCAGTTGGAAGGCCTGAAGGTCATCAACCAGGACGAACAGCTGTTCGGCAAGGTCGATCACCTGTTGGAGACCGGTGCGAACGATGTAATGGTGGTCAAACCTTGCGCAGGCAGCCTGGATGATCGCGAGCGTCTGTTGCCCTATACGGAGCAATGCGTGCTGGCAATCGACCTGGAAGCAGGCACGATGCGGGTTGAGTGGGACGCGGACTTCTAAACGATGGGTAACCTTCGCGTAGACGTCATCACGTTGTTCCCCGAGATGTTCTCGGCCATCACTGAGTACGGCATTACCAGCCGCGCGGTGAAACAGGGGTTGCTTCAGGTGACTTGCTGGAACCCGCGGGACTACACCACAGATCGTCACCACACGGTAGATGATCGGCCGTTTGGCGGTGGTCCGGGCATGGTGATGAAAATCAAGCCTCTGGAAGACGCACTGGTTAGCGCCAGGCAAGCGACCGGAGCATCGGCAAAGGTAATCTACCTTTCGCCGCAAGGCCGCAAGCTGACTCAGCAGGCGGTCAAAGGCCTGGCCGAACAGGAATCGTTGATCCTGATCGCCGGTCGTTATGAAGGCATTGACGAGCGCTTTATAGAGGCTCATGTCGATGAGGAGTGGTCGATTGGTGACTATGTGCTTTCCGGTGGCGAGCTGCCGGCCATGGTTCTGATCGATGCGGTTACGCGGCTGCTGCCCGGAGCTTTAGGGCATGTGGACTCGGCGGAGGAAGATTCCTTTACCGACGGTCTGCTTGATTGCCCGCACTACACCCGACCTGAGGTGTATGCGGATCAGCGTGTTCCCGACGTGTTGCTAAGTGGCAACCATGCACATATCCGGCGTTGGAGGATGAAGCAGTCCCTTGGTAGGACCTTCGAACGACGCGCCGATCTTCTGGAAAGTCGCTCGCTTTCTGGAGAAGAGAAGAAGCTGCTCGAGGAATATCTCCGCGAGCGGGACGATAGTTAAACGTATCGATGGTGGATCGCGTATCCATCTTAGGAGCACAGCATGACCAACAAGATCATCCAGCAGCTCGAAGCCGAGCAGATGAGCAAGGAAATCCCGACCTTCGCACCAGGCGACACCGTTGTCGTTCAGGTTAAAGTGAAGGAAGGTGAGCGTTCCCGTCTGCAGGCGTTCGAAGGCGTTGTTATCGCCAAGCGTAACCGCGGTCTGAACAGCGCCTTCACCGTGCGCAAGATCTCCAGCGGCGTTGGCGTAGAGCGTACCTTCCAGACCTACAGCCCGCAAATCGACAGCCTGGCCGTGAAACGTCGTGGTGACGTGCGTAAAGCCAAGCTGTACTACCTGCGCGACCTGTCCGGCAAAGCCGCTCGCATCAAGGAAAAACTGTCCTGAGTACAGTTTGCCCGGTGGCCAAGGCCGCCTAGCGAGAAAAAAGCAGCCTTCGGGCTGCTTTTTTGCGTTTTGAACCTTCAAAAGACCTGATTGCCATGACTACCCGAGACCAGGAAATCCAGCGCCGCACCGAGTTGTCGGTAACCCGCGTGACCAAGGCAGTGTTCCCCAACACCACCAACCACTACAACACCTTGTTCGGCGGCACCGCCCTGGCCTGGATGGACGAAGTGTCGTTCATTGCCGCCACGCGCTTCTGCCGCCTGCCGCTGGTGACCGTGTCCACCGACCGCATCGACTTCAAGCACCCGATCCCGGCGGGATCGATCGTCGAACTGGTGGGTTCTGTGGTCAAGGTCGGCAATACCAGCTTGCAGGTACAGGTGGACGTGTTCGTCGAGAATATGTACCTGGACGGCCGCGAGCGGGCGATCCACGGGGTATTCAGTTTCGTCGCCATCGACGAGGACAAGCGCCCGGTGCCCGTGCTGCCCCAGGCCTGAGTCTTTCTCAGGTGCGACTTGCTGTGTTCGGCTGACGCGGTCCCTGTAGGAGCGGCCTTGTGTCGCGATGGGCTGCGCAGCAGCCCCGGGATTTCAGCGGCGCTGCACCATTTCTGGGGCTGCTGCGCAGCCCATCGCGACACAAGGCCGCTCCTACAGGGGGCGCGTCAGCCGTTCAATGTCCGATTGATCACGACAACCCCCAAGCGGCTGTGAAACACTAACCCCACCTCCAACACCCAGCAGCCCCGAATGCCCGCCCTAGACCACCCCCTGATCGACCAGTTCCTCGATGCCCTATGGCTTGAAAAAGGCCTGGCCGACAACACCCGCGTTTCCTACCGCAGCGACCTGGCCCTGTTCAACGGCTGGCTGCAGGAGCGTTCGGTGTCGCTGCCCGACGCGGGTCGCGAGCTGATCCTCGACCACTTGGCCTGGCGCCTCGACCAGGGCTACAAGCCGCGCTCCACGGCGCGTTTCATCTCTGGCCTGCGCGGCTTCTTCCGCTATCTGTTGCGGGAAAAGCTGGTGGCCATCGACCCGACCCTGCAAGTCGACATGCCCCAGCTGGGCAAGCCACTGCCCAAATCGCTGTCCGAGGCTGACGTAGAAGCCCTGCTGCAAGCCCCGGACCTGGGCGAAGCCATCGGCCAGCGCGATCGCGCCATGCTCGAAGTGCTGTATGCCTGCGGCCTGCGCGTCACCGAACTGGTCAGCCTCACCCTCGACCAGGTCAACCTGCGCCAAGGCGTACTGCGGGTAATGGGTAAGGGCAGCAAGGAGCGCCTTGTGCCCATGGGCGAAGAGGCGGTGGTGTGGTTGGAACGCTACCTGCGCGATGGCCGTGCCGAGCTGCTCAATGGCCGCCCCAGTGACGTGCTGTTCCCCAGCCTGCGCGGCGAGCAGATGACCCGCCAGACCTTCTGGCACCGCATCAAGCACCATGCCCGGGTTGCCGGCATCGACAAACCGCTGTCACCGCACACCCTGCGCCATGCCTTCGCCACCCACCTGCTCAACCACGGCGCCGACCTGCGGGTGGTGCAGATGCTGCTGGGCCACAGCGACCTGTCGACCACGCAGATCTACACCCACGTGGCCAAGGCCCGCCTGCAGCAGCTGCACGCCCAGCACCACCCGCGTGGATGAATGTTTTTCATGTTCCGCCGACCGGTCCTTGCAAGCCCCTTCACCGGTAGCGTGATGTGGTAGGCTTGGGCGGTTTGCACCAAGGGCCGCACGGCCACCGCGTATTTTCCGCAGGTGGCGCCCTCCGGCCCCTGTCCGCCTTCAGGAGTTCCCATGCGCGTGACCCAGTTTTTCGCCGCCGCCGCGTTGGCGCTGGCCAGTACCTTTGCCGTTGCCGCGGCAACCGATAGCAATGCCGGTGCCGAGCAGGCCATCCGCAAATCGTTGCAAAACCTTGAGCTGGAAGTGCCCGTGGAAAGCGTGGCCAGCAGCCCGCTGAACGGCCTGTACGAAGTCAAGCTGCAAGGCGGCCGTGTGCTGTATGCCAGCGCTGATGGCCAGTTCGTGATGCAGGGCTACCTGTTCCAGATCCAGGACGGCAAGCCGGTCAACCTCACTGAAAAAACCGAGCGTCAGGGCATCGCCAAGCTCATCAACGGCATTCCAGCCGCCGAGATGGTGGTTTATCCTGCCAAGGGCGAGACCAAGTCGCACATCACCGTGTTCACCGACACCACCTGCCCGTACTGCCACAAGCTGCATGCCGAAGTGCCCGAGTTGAACCGCCGCGGTATCGAAGTGCGCTACGTCGCCTTCCCGCGTCAGGGCCTCGGCTCGCCGGGTGACCAGCAGTTGCAGGCGGTGTGGTGCTCCAGCGACCGCCGTGGGGCAATGGACAAGATGGTCGAAGGCGAAGAAATCAAGGCTGCCAAGTGCGCCAACCCGGTTGGCAAGCAGTTCCAGCTGGGCCAGTCGATTGGCGTCAACGGCACGCCAGCCATCGTGCTGGAAAGCGGCCAGGTCATTCCGGGCTACCAGCCGGCACCGCAGGTTGCCAAGCTGGCACTGGCCAAGTAATTCAATTCAGTACGCCGTCGTCATGGGGTGACGGTATGTTTCACGGTCGGCAAAGGTGCCGGCCGTTCAATGGGGAGTTCACAGTGAAACCGGTCAAAGTAGGCATCTGTGGGTTGGGGACCGTCGGTGGCGGAACCTTCAATGTACTTCAGCGCAACGCCGAGGAGATTGCCCGCCGTGCCGGGCGCGGTATTGAAGTGGCACAGATCGCCATGCGCTCGCAGAACCCGAACTGCCAGATTACCGGTACCCCCATTACCGCTGACGTGTTCGAAGTTGCGAGCAACCCGGAGATCGACATTGTCATCGAGCTGATCGGTGGCTATACCATCGCCCGCGACCTGGTGCTCAAGGCCATCGAAAACGGCAAGCACGTGGTCACCGCCAACAAGGCGCTGATCGCCGTGCACGGTAACGAAATCTTCGCCAAGGCCCGCGAGAAGGGCGTCATCGTTGCCTTCGAAGCAGCCGTGGCCGGCGGCATCCCGGTGATCAAGGCCATTCGCGAAGGCCTGTCGGCCAACCGCATCAACTGGCTGGCCGGTATCATCAACGGCACCGGCAATTTCATCCTCACCGAAATGCGCGAGAAGGGCCGTGCCTTCCCGGACGTGCTGGCCGAAGCCCAGGCGCTGGGCTATGCCGAAGCCGATCCGACCTTTGATGTCGAAGGCATCGATGCTGCACACAAGCTGACCATCCTGGCGTCCATCGCCTTTGGTATCCCGCTGCAGTTCGACAAGGCCTACACCGAAGGCATCACCCAGCTGACCACTGCTGACGTGAACTACGCTGAAGCGCTGGGCTACCGCATCAAGCACCTGGGCGTGGCCCGCCGCACTGCCGAAGGCATCGAGCTGCGCGTGCACCCGACGCTGATCCCGGCCGACCGCCTGATCGCCAACGTCAACGGCGTGATGAACGCGGTCATGGTCAACGGCGACGCTGCCGGTTCTACCCTGTACTACGGCGCCGGTGCCGGCATGGAGCCTACGGCTTCGTCGGTGGTGGGCGACCTGGTCGACGTGGTCCGCGCGATGACTTCCGACCCGGAAAACCGTGTGCCGCACCTGGCCTTCCAGCCAGATTCGCTGTCGGCCCACCCGATCCTGCCGATCGAAGCCTGCCAGAGCGCCTACTACCTGCGCATCCAGGCCAAGGATCATCCGGGCGTACTGGCCCAGGTGGCCAGCATTCTCTCGGAGCGGGGCATCAACATAGAGTCGATCATGCAGAAGGAAGCCGAGGAACAGGACGGCCTGGTGCCGATGATCCTGCTGACCCATGGCGTGGTCGAGCAGCGTATCAACGACGCCATCGTCGCCCTGGAAGCCCTGCAGGACGTAGTCGGCAACGTTGTGCGCATCCGCGTCGAACAGCTCAATTAAGTGGCAAGCTTCAAGCTGCAAGCTGCAAGTAAAGGCAGTTCGGTGTTGAAGCTTCGAAGAGAGTAAATTTGCGGCAATGATGAGACGCGGAGCACGAGAGCAATGCCAATCGGCTTTTTCTTGTAGCTTGCAGCTTATAGCTTGCCGCTCAAATCAAAGGTTTGCACCCATGCGCTATATCAGTACTCGCGGCCAGGCACCGGCCCTGAATTTCGAAGACGTGCTGCTGGCTGGCCTGGCCAGCGACGGCGGCCTGTACGTGCCGGAAAACCTGCCACGCTTCACCCAGGAAGAAATCGCCTCGTGGGCCGGCCTGCCGTACCACGAGCTGGCCTTCCGGGTCATGCGCCCGTTCGTCGAAGGCAGCATTGCCGACGCCGACTTCAAGAAGATCCTCGAAGAAACCTACGGCGAGTTCTCCCACGCTGCGGTGGCCCCGCTGCGTCAGCTGAACAGCAACGAGTGGGTACTCGAGCTGTTCCACGGCCCGACCTTGGCGTTCAAGGACTTTGCCCTGCAACTGCTCGGCCGCCTGCTCGACCACGTACTGGCCAAGCGCAACGAGCGCGTGGTGATTGTCGGCGCCACCAGTGGCGACACCGGCTCTGCCGCCATCGAAGGTTGCCGCCGTTGCGACAACGTCGACATCTTCATCCTGCACCCGCACCAGCGCGTGTCGGAGGTGCAGCGCAGGCAGATGACCACAATCTTCGGTGACAACATCCACAACATCGCCATTGAAGGCAACTTCGATGACTGCCAGGAAATGGTCAAGGCCAGCTTTGCTGACCAGTCGTTCCTCAAGGGTACCCGCCTGGTGGCAGTCAACTCGATCAACTGGGCGCGGATCATGGCCCAGATCGTCTACTACTTCCATGCAGCGCTGCAGCTGGGTGGCCCGGCGCGCTCGGTAGCGTTCTCGGTGCCCACCGGCAACTTCGGTGACATCTTCGCCGGTTACCTGGCGCGCAACATGGGTCTGCCGGTCAGCCAGCTGATTGTCGCCACCAACCGCAACGACATCCTGCACCGCTTCATGAGCGGCAATCAGTACGTCAAGGAAACCCTGCACGCGACCCTGTCGCCGTCGATGGACATCATGGTCTCGTCCAACTTCGAGCGCCTGCTGTTCGACCTGCACGGTCGCAACGGTGGTGCGATTGCCGAGCTGATGGCCAACTTCAAGCAAGGTGGCGGCTTCAGCGTCGAGCAAGACCGCTGGACCGAAGCGCGCAAGCTGTTCGACTCGCTGGCCGTCAGTGACGCGCAAACCTGCGAGACCATCGCCGAGGTATTCGCCGCTACCGGTGAAGTACTCGACCCGCACACCGCGATCGGCGTCAAGGCCGCCCACGAGTGCCGTCGCAGCCTGGACACGCCGATGGTGGTGTTGGGTACCGCACACCCGGTCAAGTTCCCGGAAGCGGTCGAAAAGGCCGGTGTGGGCAAGGCGCTTGAGCTGCCGGCGCACCTCAGCGACCTGTTCAGCCGTGATGAGCGTTGCACGGTCCTGGCCAATGACCTGAAAGCGGTACAGGACTTTGTCAGCCAGCACGGTAACCGCGGCAAGCCGTTGTAACCGCGTAGCTTTCTGGGGCTGCTTCGCAGCCCTATCGCGACACAAGGCCGCTCTTACAGGCGACCGCGTCCCATGTAGCTGACGCGTTCCCCTGTAGGAGCGGCCTTGTGTCGCGATAGGGCCGCAAAGCGGCCCCAAAATCGAAGCCTTTTCTGAGGGCTCAATCAGAAACATCCTATTCAGCCACACCCAGCGCAACACCTAGATTAGCCGGTCCTCCCACCAGGAGCGGCTCATGTACCAGACCTCCGTGTTGATCCACCAGGCGCGCCCATCCCACCAGATCCTCCTGCACCAGGCCCTCAATGCCCAAGGTGTGTTCGACGTGCGCATCAGCGCAAGCACCGCTGAACTGGATGCCTGTCTCGGCGCCAAACGCCATCCCGACCTGCTGATCCTCGACCACGCCATGCCGATCCGGGCCGGCCTTGCCTTGCTAACCCGGCGGCAGCAGGCGCGTGCACTGCTGTTCGTGGGTCAACCCATGCCTGAGCGCCACAACCTTGCCCAAGAGGCACGAAAGAAGGGCCTGTGGGTACTCGCCGAGCTGCCCTGGCCACTGTCGATGCCGCGCCTGCAGCATGCCCTGCAAACCCTGCAGGTGCGCCCGGGTCGGCGTATCCAAACTGTCATGTCAGCCCCGCATGCTCACTGAAACAGGTGCAGCATGACGAACTTTTCGCTGCGTCTGTTGGTCAGTTCCTTTATATCCCACCACGCAGCGAGTGAACCGGATGGAAAGAATCTGCAGCCTGCTCAACGACGCCCTGAGCCCTTACCAGACCCACCTCGGCATCGCCGATGCCAGCGGTAACCGCCAACTGACCGTTCATGACCGCCTCGCCGGCATTACCTTGCGGCGCACCGTCAGCGAGCGCCAGTTGCAGGAGCAACGCCTGTTGATCGACCTGGTGGATGGCCTGCACCGTGACCTGCAGATAGCCGAGGGGCGTTTGCAGCCCTGTGTGATCGCGGCACTGCAGCAGCGTCAGCAACCGCAGGGAACCTTTGCCTGAGTGGCTTATCAGACACAGTAGGGCAGCCGGCCAGTGCTTTGCTCCGGTATTGGCAAGGCTGTCACGGGAAGTCCCCAAGGACTTTCGCTTGGCCCCGGGCGTCTTCCCCAGCGCCCGGGGTTTCTTTTTTCTGCAACCTGCACCGGCCCTATCGCCGGCAAGCCAGCTCCCACAGGTACTGCATACGTCTCAAGGGCTGTGTAGTACCTGTGGGAGCTGGCTTGCCGGCGATAGGGCCGGTGCAGGCAATCAATGTGCTTCAAAGAACCGCTTGCTCTCTTCCAGGTAATCGTCCTGCAACGCCGGGTCCAGCCAGCGCGCATACAACGCCGGCAGCACATCCCGGCGCAGCGCCGGCAGCAACTGGTCGATATGCGCCACCGCAGCACGCCCCCGTTCGCTGTCCGAACACCCCACATGCAGAAACTGATAGCGCTCCACGCCCTGCACGGGGTGAAACTGGTAATCAGCCAGTGAGCCCCCTTGTTGCTGAATCAGATAGCGCACCTCCGGCCAGTAGCCGAGTACCAGGCGCAAGCGCCCCAGTTGCTGCATCTGCAGCAAGTTGGCGGTGGCATCGTTGCCGTAATGGCGGCTGAGCGAGGTGTCAGGCAACTGGCGCAGGATGCCGTCGATCTGCGTGCCATAGCTGCGCTCGGCAACAATCCCAAGCTTCAACGGGGTCTTGCTCAGCATGCCGTGCAGGTCCACCTGCTGGCCGTCGAGGTAGGGCGCCACCAGCGCCTGATTTTCCTTGCGCAGCACCAGACCACCGCTGAGTACGCCCAGCGATGGCATGGAAAAGCGCACATACTCGGCGCGTTGCGGGGTCCAGAGCAGGGTCGGGTCGCAGGTGAAACTGCTGGGGTCTTGCAGCATCTGGAGGCCACGGGCGCGGTTGACCCGCACGATGCTGTGGTCGTACTCGGGCATTTGCCCGATCAGCAGCGGTAACAGTTGGTCGACCACGCCCTGGCCTTTTTCCCGGCCTTCAAAAATGGTGAACGGCGGCAGGTCGCGCACCAGCCAGAACAGGCGCTCCTTGGCGCTGGCCGGTTGCAGCAGCAAAGCAGCCAACAGCCCGCACAGCAGGGCCAGGTGGCGACGGCAGCGGGCAGCGCGCATGGAGCCGGGACGCGCCAGGGTCAGACCGTGCCTGCTGCGCGCAGGCTGGCGATGGCCGCCGCGTCGTAACCGAGGCTGCCGAGCAATGCCTCGGTGTGCTCGCCCAATGCCGGGCCTACCCACTCGGTAGAACCGGGGGTGTCCGACAGCTTGGGTACGATGCCGGGCATCTTGAACGGTTTGCCGTCCGGCAGTTTGGCCTGCAGGAACATTTCCCGCGCCAGGTACTGCGGGTCGTTGAACATGTCCTCGGCGGAATAAATGCGGCTGGCCGGGACTTCGGCCGTGTTCAGCACCTGCATCAACTGTTCCAGCGGCAGGCTGTTGGCCCAGCGGTCGATCACACCGTACAGCTCATCGCGGCGCAGGTCGCGGCCATCGTTGGTGGCCAGCGTCGGATCATTGGCCAGATCGTCGCGGCCGATGGCCTGCATGAAGCGTTTGAAGATTGCGTCGCCGTTGGCGCCGATCTGCACATGCTTGCCGTCGGCACTGGTGTGGATGGAGGAGGGGGTGATGCCGGGCATGATGTTACCGGTGCGCTCGCGAATGAACCCGAACACATCGAATTCCGGGACCATGCTTTCCATCATGGCGAATATCGCCTCGTACAGCGCCACGTCCACCACCTGGCCCTGGCCACCGTTGACTTCCCGGTGGCGCAGCGCCATCAGCGCACCGATCACCCCCCACAAGGCAGCAATCGAGTCACCGATGGAAATGCCGGTACGCACAGGTGGGCGGTCGTCGAAGCCGGTGATGTAGCGCAGGCCGCCCATCGACTCGCCTACCGCGCCGAAGCCTGGTTGGTCTTTCATCGGCCCGGTCTGACCAAAGCCTGACAGGCGCACCATGACCAGGCGCGGGTTCAGCGCGTGCAACACCTCCCAGCCCAGGCCGAGCTTTTCCAGCACGCCGGGGCGGAAGTTCTCGATCAGGATGTCGGCTTCGGCCAGCAGCTTTTTCAGCACCTCGCGGCCTTCGGGGTGCTTGAGGTTGAGGGTGAGCGACTGCTTGTTGCGCGCCTGCACGAACCACCACAGCGAGGTGCCCTCGTACAGCTTGCGCCACTTGCGCAGCGGGTCGCCGCCATCGGGCGATTCGACCTTGACCACCTCGGCACCGAATTCGGCGCAGATCCGCGAAGCGAACGGCCCGGCGATCAGGGTGCCGAGTTCGACAACTTTAAGGCCGGCGAGGGGTTTGCTGGGCGTCGACATGGGGCATCCGTGGCAGTTGGGCAGAGCCGTGGTTTTATCACACGTCGGTTTCGCCGGGTACTGCTGCGGCGCATGGAGGGTGCGGATGGGTTAGACTGTGCCACTTTTCTTTTGCACGAAGCCCGTCGACCATGGCCCAGCCGTCCACCACCTACAAGTTCGAACTGAATCTCACCGACCTTGATCGCAACGTCTACGAAAGCGTCAAGCAAACCATCGCGCGTCACCCTTCGGAAACTGAAGAGCGCATGGCGGTTCGGCTGCTGGCGTATGCGCTCTGGTACAACGAGAACTTGTCGTTTGGCCGTGGCCTGTCGGATGTCGATGAACCGGCGCTGTGGGAAAAGAGCCTGGACGACCGTGTGCTGCACTGGATCGAAGTCGGCCAACCGGATGCCGACCGCCTGACCTGGTGCTCGCGTCGCACCGAACGCACCAGCCTGCTGGCCTACGGCAGCCTGCGGGTGTGGGAAGGCAAAGTGGTGCCGGCAGTCAAGAACCTGAAGAACCTGAACATTGCCGCTGTGCCGCAAGAAGTGCTGGAAACCCTGGCCACCGACATGCCGCGCAGCATCAAGTGGGACGTGATGATCAGCGAAGGTACGGTTTTCGTCACCGACGACCGTGGCCAGCACGAAGTGCAACTGCAGTGGCTGCTCGGTGAGCGTGGCTGAAGCAACCCATGCGCATCGAACCCCGCCCACTGCCATCGACCCTGCCATTTCTGGGTAACCTGCCACCCTTGCTGACCCGCCTGTACGCCGCACGCGGCGTGCAGAGCGAGGCCGAGCTGGACAAAAGCCTGGCGCGCCTGCTGCCTTATCAGCTGCTCAAGGGCATCGAGGCTGGCGTCGACCTGCTGGTCGAGGCCCTCGACCAGCGCCAGCGCATCCTGATCGTCGGCGACTTCGATGCCGATGGCGCCACGGCCAGCACCGTCGGCGTGCTGGGCCTGCGCCTGCTGGGTGCGGCCCATGTCGATTACCTGGTGCCCAACCGCTTCGAGTACGGTTACGGCCTGACCCCGGAAATCGTCGAGGTGGCGTTGCAGCGCCAGCCGCAGTTGCTGATTACCGTGGACAACGGCATTTCCAGCGTCGACGGTGTGGCCGCCGCCAAGGCTGCCGGGCTCAAGGTGCTGGTGACCGACCACCACTTGCCGGGTGCAGAGTTGCCCGACGCCGATGCCATCATCAACCCCAACCAGCCGGGTTGCAGCTTCCCGAGCAAGTCGCTGGCCGGGGTAGGGGTGATCTTCTACGTGCTGATGGCCCTGCGTGCACGTTTGCGCAGCCTGGGGCGCTATGAAACACAGCCACAGCCGAACATCGGTGAACTGCTCGACCTGGTTGCCCTGGGCAGCGTCGCCGACGTGGTGCCGCTGGATGCCAACAACCGCATCCTGGTGCACCAGGGCCTGGAGCGCATCCGCGCCGGCCGCGCCCGCCCGGGGCTGAAGGCCATTCTTGAAGTGGCACGTCGTGATCACCGGCGCATCACCTCGACTGACCTCGGTTTCATCCTCGGCCCACGGCTGAACGCCGCCGGGCGGCTGGATGACATGAGCCTGGGTATCGAGTGCCTGCTGTGCGAAGACGCGGCGCTGGCCCAGGACATGGCCCAGCAGCTGGACGACCTCAACCAGGACCGCAAGTCCATTGAGCAGGGCATGCAGCGCGAGGCCCTGGCCCAGCTCAAGGACCTGCCGGTCGAGTCGATGCCGTATGGCCTGTGCCTGTTCGATGCTGACTGGCACCAGGGCGTGATCGGTATTCTGGCTTCGCGGCTGAAGGAGCGGTACCACCGGCCGACCATCGCTTTTGCCGATGCCGGCGAGGGCATGCTCAAAGGTTCGGCGCGTTCGGTGCCGGGGTTCCATATTCGTGATGCGCTGGATGCCGTGGCCGCGCGCCACCCGCAACTGATCAGCAAGTTTGGTGGCCACGCCATGGCGGCCGGGTTGTCGTTGCCCGAGGCCAATTTCCCGGCCTTTGCTCAGGCGTTCGACGAAGAAGTGCGGCGCCAGCTGCGCGAAGAGGACCTGACCGGCCGGCTGCTGTCCGATGGCAGCCTGGCCGTGGAGGAATTTCACCTCGAACTGGCCAAGGCCCTGCGCCATGCCGGGCCTTGGGGCCAGCACTTCCCCGAGCCGTTGTTCCATGGCGTGTTCCAGCTGGTGGAGCAGCGTGTGGTTGGCGAGCGGCACCTGAAGGTGGTGCTCAAGAGCGAATGTGGCTCGGTGCGGCTGGATGGTATTGCCTTCGGCGTT
Organism: Pseudomonas sp. NPDC089407; assembly: GCF_044900445.1. Taxonomy (NCBI): domain Bacteria; kingdom Pseudomonadati; phylum Pseudomonadota; class Gammaproteobacteria; order Pseudomonadales; family Pseudomonadaceae; genus Pseudomonas; species Pseudomonas sp. NPDC089407. The sequence goes on along the minus strand of NZ_JBJDNB010000005.1, from coordinate 72,930 downwards.
GACCGCGAAGTGTGGCCGAACCCGACGGTGCGTTGGGTGGAATTGGCTTACAAGCTGGATGTGAACGAGTTTCGCGGTAATGAGAGTGTGCAGTTGATGATTGCGCACATGGAGCCGCGCTGATTGTAGGCTGTATCGCTTCCACAATTGTGCAGGCATGGCACAGAACACTCATGGGCGGGTGTTTGGCTGTGGCGGTGGTTGGGGCTACCAGGTGCCAGCCTTGATAGTGATGCCGCCTATGAGATCGAGCGCCGCCCGCGCGGCGCTTCGCGGGGCAAGCCCGCTCCCACATCTGTTTCCGGCCAATTTCGCCTGTGCCATTGGCGCGCGCCCCTTGTTTGTTCGACTCGATATTGAGCAATGCGCCAAGGGACGCGGGAAGATGCCACAGGAATAATTGGCCCGAAACAAATGTGGGAGCGGGCTTGCCCCGCGAAGCGCCGCGCGGGCGGCGCTCGATTTCACAGGCGCTGCAAGCCTGTCGGCGTACACCTGGCGGCCATCACGCGAACAACGACCACACCAACCTTAACGTGACATGCCTAACTCGGCATCATCCATCAACGCCTTGGCCATCGCACTCAGGTAGTGCGCAGCCCAGATCATCATCGGTTTCTCATCCATCAGGCCGACGATGGTCAGTTCGCGTACGTAGCCCATCAATTCGGATGCCTGATCACGGGCGTCCCGGCAGGGAATGCCTGCTTCGATGCGAAACAGGGGGTGGGTCTGGTTTTCACCTTGGAAGAACGTGGTTTTGCCGACGGTGAATTGGGTTTCTGGGACGGACGTTTTCATAGCAATTCCTTGAAGGCTGAAGGAGTTACTTGAAGATTGGCCGGGTTTCCACACCCGCATCGCTAGATTTCAGCGACCTGGAAAGCCTAAGTGGCAGAGTTTCCAAGAACAATCAGACGCCAGTCGACAGGACTTGTAGGGTATTTCCTCAGACTGGGAATCACCATATCTGGGTTGTAGGGGATATCTGAAATGCCTGTCAGGGTGTTTGGCTTTAGCGGCAGTTAGGGCTGCCAGGTGCCTGCCTTGAGGGTGATGTCGCCTATGAGATCGAGCGCCGCCCGCGCGGCGCTTCGCGGGGCAAGCCCGCTCCCACATCTGTTTCGGGCCAATTAATCCTGTGGCATCTTCGCGCGCCCCTTGGAGCATGGCTCGATATCGAGTCGTGCAAACAAGGGGCGCGCGCTAAAGGCACAGGCATTACTGGCCCGAAATAGATGTGGGAGCGGGCTTGCCCCGCGAAGCGCCGCCCGCGCGGCGCTCGATCTCTTAGGCGACATCACTCTCAAGACGATCACCCCGCACCCCCACCCAAAATCCCATGGAACCTTCCCCCCAACCATTCTGGTCTAGTCTGAATACTGACCGGACCCGGGCCAGGGACGTGTAATTGAGTGCTCGGGCCGGATCACCATTGGAGTCCTTGGGAGGTGCCCTCATGAGCCTGCTGCTCGAGCCTTACACCCTGCGTCAGCTGACGCTGCCCAACCGCATCGCCGTGTCGCCGATGTGCCAGTATTCCGCCGTCGATGGCCTGGCCAACGATTGGCACCTTGTTCATCTGGGCAGCCGCGCCGTAGGTGGCGCGGGCCTTGTCATCACCGAAGCCGTGGCGGTTACCGCCGATGGCCGAATAACCGCCGAAGACCTTGGCCTGTGGGACGACGCGCAGATCGTCCCGCTGCAACGCATCACCCGTTTCATCACCGCCCAGGGCGCTGTGCCCGGCATCCAGCTGGCCCATGCCGGGCGCAAGGCCAGCACCTATCGCCCGTGGCTGGGCAAACAAGGCAGCGTCAAGCTGGAGGAGGGTGGCTGGCAGCCGGTGGGGCCGTCGAAAATCGCCTTCGACCCGCAACACACCGCCCCACGTGAATTGAGCCAGGACGAGATTCAGGATGTGATTGGCGCCTTCGTCGCCTCGACCGAGCGCGCCTTGAGGGCCGGTTTCAAGGTGGTGGAAATCCACGCCGCGCACGGCTATCTGCTGCATCAATTCCTCTCGCCGCTGAGCAACCAGCGCCGTGACGAGTACGGCAGCTGCTTCGAAAACCGCATCCGCCTGACCTTGCAGGTGGTAGAGGCTGTGCGCAAGGTCTGGCCTGCCGAATTGCCGCTGCTGGTGCGGGTATCGGCAACCGATTGGGTGGAAGATGGCTGGAACCCGGATGAAACCGTCGAACTGGCCCGGCGCCTGCGCGGCTTGGGTGTCGACCTGATCGACGTATCCTCCGGCGGCACCTCGGTCAACGCCGAAATCCCCACCGGCCCAGGCTACCAGACCCGTTTTGCCGAGCGCGTGCGCAAGGAATCGGAAATCGCCACCGGCACTGTGGGTATGATCACCGAGCCGGCCCAGGCCGAGCACATCCTGCGCACCGGCCAGGCCGACATCATCTTCCTCGCCCGCGAACTGCTGCGCGACCCGTACTGGCCGCTGCATGCCGACGACGACCTGGGCGGCAACAAGGCCACCTGGCCAGCGCAATACCAACGCGCCACCAGCCGGGCCAACCCGATTCACGAGTCGGATTTGCGCGACTAGGGGCTACCTGTACTGGCCTCTTCGCGGGCTTGCCCGCTCCCACAGGTACATCACAGCCCTTGAGGTTTGTGATGTACCTGTGGGAGCGGGCAAGCCCTAATGCCAGTCAGTTAAGACTGCCGGGGCTGCTGTGCAGCCCATCGCCGGCAAGCCAGCTCCCACACCGACCGCATCGGATTCAAGCCATGCGCCATATTGTGGGAGCCTGGCTTGCCGGCGATGGGCCGCAACGCGGCCCCAAATTGCTTAACTGACCGGCATTAGGGCAAGCCCGCGAATGCGATGGTGATTTTACCGCTGCATTCGCGGGTGAACCCGCTCCCACAGAGAACGTGCAATGTCAGGACTGGATACATGCTCCTGCTCCTCGGGCTATTTCCAGATAGTCGTCCACTGCCTCCTTGAATGCAGCAGACAGTATCCTGCGTGACCGAGCATGAAACCCGACGATTTCGTGGGCTGTACAAAGGTGACCGACCCATAAGCGGTCTTCCTTGCTGTATTTCACCGTTGCTCTTTGTCCTCGATATTCCATGTCAACCGGCCCTTTGCTCATCCCATTTTGATGGCCCCAAGATAATGGATTTGGCATTGGGAATGGGCTGAGCCGCTTGTAGGAAGGCGCCTGGATTGAGGTGCGGGCCTCAATCCAGGCTTCACGCTCAATGCTTGATCATCACATGCCGCACACAGGTGTAATCCTCCAGCCCATACATCGACATGTCCTTGCCATACCCCGAATGCTTCTGCCCGCCATGGGGCATTTCGCTGACCAGCATGAAGTGGGTATTCACCCAGGTGCAGCCATACTGCAAGCGCGCGGCCAGGCGGTGGGCGCGGCCGGTGTCGCGGGTCCAGACCGATGAGGCCAGGCCGTAGTTGGAGTCGTTGGCCCATTCCAGTGCCTGCGCTTCATCGGTAAAGCGGGTGACCGACACCACCGGCCCGAACACTTCGTTGCGCACGATTTCGTCATCCTGCAGGGCATCGGCCAGCACGGTCGGCTGGAAGAAGAAACCCTTACCCTCGATGGCCTTGCCGCCAGTCACCAGGCGGATGTGCGGCTGGGCGATGGCCCGCTGCACCAGGCCGGCGACTTTGTCGCGGTGCTGGGCGCTGATCAGTGGCCCCAGTTCAGTATCCTCGGCGTCCTGCAGGCCGGGTTTCAGGGTAGCGACCGCTTCACCCAGGCGCTCGACAAAACGCTCGTAGATGCCGTCCTGCACATACAGGCGACACGCTGCCGTGCAATCCTGGCCAGCGTTGTAGAAGCCGAATGTGCGAATGCCGTCGATGGCCGCGTCGATGTCGGCATCGTCGAACACCAGCACCGGCGCCTTGCCGCCCAGTTCCATGTGCATGCGCTTCACGCTGTCGGCGGTGGCGCTGATGATGTGCGCGCCGGTGGGGATCGAGCCGGTCAGCGAGACCATGCGCACCTTGGGGTGGGTGACCAACGGGTTGCCGACCGTCTGGCCGCGGCCAAAGAGAATGTTCAGCACCCCCGGTGGCAGCAGGCCCTGTGCCAGTTCGCCCAGGCGCAGGGCGGTCAGTGGGGTCAGCTCGGAGGGTTTGATCACCACCGTATTGCCGGCGGCCAGGGCCGGGGCGATCTTCCACGCCAGCATCATCAACGGGTAGTTCCACGGTGCGATCGAGGCCACCACACCCAGTGGGTCGCGGCGGATCATCGACGTGTGGCCCGGCAGGTACTCGCCCGCCGCCGAACCGCCCAGGCAGCGCGCGGCACCGGCAAAGTAGCGGAACACGTCGGCAATGGCCGGGATCTCATCGTTGAGCGCGGCGCTCAGCGGTTTGCCACAGTTCTGCGACTCCAGTCGGGCCAGTTCATCCGCATGCGCTTCAATGGCGTCGGCCAGGTTCAGCAGGGCCTGCGAGCGCTCCTTGGGGCTGGTTTGCGACCAACTGTCGAAGGCCTGGTCGGCAGCGCGCACGGCGCTGTCCACCTGGGCCTCGGTGGCCTCGTTGATCTGCGCCAGGGCTGTGCCCTGCGCCGGGTCGAGCACAGTCCAGGTCGGGCCTTGGCCAGCGACCAGTTGGCCATGGATCAGCATCTGCGTTTGCATCGGAACTCCTCCAGGGTCATTTGCCACTGCCCGCCACGCTTTCGCCGCCACGGGTCAGGTAATAGGCGCCAAGGATCGGCAGCATGGTGACCAGCATCACCAGCATGGCGACCACGTTGGTTACCGGCACGTCGCGCGGGCGGCTGAGCTGGTTCAACAGCCAGATCGGCAGGGTGCGTTCGTGGCCGGCGGTAAAGGTGGTGACGATGATTTCATCGAACGACAGGGCAAAGGCCAGCATGCCGCCAGCCAGCAGTGCCGAGCCGAGGTTGGGCAGGATGATGTAGCGGAAGGTTTGCCAGCCATCGGCGCCGAGGTCCATCGAGGCTTCGATCAGGCTCTGCGAAGTCCGCCGCAGGCGGGCGATCACGTTGTTGTAGACGATCACCACGCAGAAAGTGGCGTGGCCGACCACGATGGTGAACACCCCGGGCTCTATGCCCAGGGCCTTGAACGCCGAGAGCAGGGCGATGCCGGTGATGATGCCAGGCAGGGCGATAGGCAGAATCAGCATCAGCGAAATGCTCTCCTTGCCGAAAAAGCTGCGCCGGTACAGCGCCGCCGAAGCCAGTGTGCCCAGCACCAGCGCGATCAGCGTGGCCAGGCAGGCCACTTGCAGCGACAGCTTGATCGCCTCAAGCACATCGGGGCGGGCGAAGGCCACGGCAAACCACTTCAGGGTAAAGCCCTTGGGCGGGAAGCTGAAAGCGGCGTCTTCGGTGTTGAAGGCGTACAGGAAGATGATCAGGATCGGGAAGTGCAGGAACACCAGCCCGCCCCAGGCCGCCAGGCGCAGCCCCGTAGACGCTTTTTCAGAGTGCATCGAAGGCCCCCAAGCGTTTGACGATGGACAGGTACACGGCGATCAGCACGATCGGCACCAGGGTGAAGGCGGCGGCCATCGGCATGTTGCCGATCGCCCCTTGCTGGGCATAGACCATGCTGCCGATGAAGTAACCCGGCGGGCCGACCAGTTGCGGCACGATGAAGTCGCCCAGGGTGAGCGAGAAGGTGAAGATCGAGCCGGCGGCAATGCCGGGGATCGACAGCGGCAGGATCACCTGCCAAAAAGTTTGCCCGGGGCGGGCGCCGAGGTCTGCCGAGGCCTGTAGCAAGGACGCTGGCAAGCGCTCCAGCGAAGCCTGGATCGGCAAGATCATGAACGGCAGCCAGATGTACACGAACACCATGAAACGCCCCAGGTGCGAAGTCGACAGGGTGCTGCCACCCACGCCCGGTACCGTCAGTACCAGCTGCAGCAGGCCGTCCAGATGCAGCTGCTGGACGAACCACTGAGCCACCCCGCCCTTGGCCAGCAGCAGGGTCCAGGCGTAGGTCTTGACGATGTAGCTGGCCCACATCGGCATCATCACCGCAATGTAGAAAAACGCCTTGGTCTTGCCGCTGGTGTAACGCGCCATGTAGTAGGCGATGGGGAAGGCCAGCACGGCGCTGGCCAGCGACACCGCCACCGCCATGCACAAGGTGCGCAGGATGATGTCGAAGTTCGACGGGTTGAACAGCGCGGCGAAGTTGCCCAGGGTCATGTCCGGGGTGACCGCCATGGTGAAGTCGTCGAAGGTGTAGAAACCTTGCCACAACAGGTTCAACAGCGAGCCCAGGTAGATCGCGCCGAACCAGGTCAGCGGCGGAATCAGCAGCAGTGCCAGATACAGGTTGGGGCGCCGGTACAGCACGTTGGACAGGCCGCGCAGGGTGCTCATGGCAACGGCCCTGCGGTGTCTTGCAGCACGGTCATTGCCTCGCGTGGCCAATGTGCCTGCACCCGTTGCCCGGGTTGCCAGGCCTGTGCCTGTGCCTGCCAGCGGTCGTTGGCCTGGCTGACTGCAAGCAGTTGGCCATTGTCCAGTTGCAACTCGTAGCGGGTGGCGCTGCCCTGGTACTGCACATCGCGCAACAGCCCGCTGACCTGCACTTCATGGCTGGTTACCACCGGGTCGCCCAGGCGGATATGTTCGGGGCGGATGGAGAACGGCGCCGAGTTGCCGTTGAGTGCCATGGCCAGTTCGCCACGCAGCACGTTGGAGGTGCCGACGAACTCGGCGACGAAGGTGGTGGCGGGCTTCATGTACAGGTTGCGCGGGGTGTCGACCTGCTCGATGCGACCGCGGTTGAACACCGCCACTCGGTCGGACATCGACAGCGCTTCGGTCTGGTCGTGGGTGACAAAGATGAAGGTGATGCCCAGTTGACGCTGAAGCTTCTTCAGTTCGCCCTGCATCTGTTCGCGCAGTTTCAGGTCTAGCGCGCCGAGCGGCTCGTCCAGCAGCAGCACCCGCGGCCGGTTGACCAGCGCCCTGGCCAGGGCCACGCGCTGGCGCTGGCCACCGGATAGCTGCGCCGGTTTGCGTGCGCCATAGCCGGCCAGGGCGACCATCGCCAGGGCTTCTTCGGCGCGGCTGTGGCGTTCGGCCTTGGCCACGCCTTTTACTTTCAGGCCGTAGGCGATGTTGTCGAGCACATTCATGTGCGGGAACAGCGCGTAGTCCTGGAACACGGTGTTGACGTCACGTTGGTAGGGCGGCACGCCGGCGGCCTCCACCCCGTGAATGCGGATCGAACCGCTGGAGGGTTGTTCGAAGCCGGCGATCAGGCGCAGGCAGGTGGTCTTGCCCGAGCCGGACGGGCCGAGCATGGAGAAGAACTCGCCATCGATGATGTCGATGCTGACCTGGTCGACGGCCTTGACCTCGCCGAAGGTGCGGGAAACCTGGGTGAACTGGACGGCTAGGGGCATAAGCGGTTCTCTGTTGTTCTTGTGTTGCCTGTACCGGCCCTATCGCCGGCAAGCCAGCTCCCACAGGGACCACACAGGACTCAAGACTTGTGCGGTACCTGTGGGAGCTGGCTTGCCGGCGATGCAGGCGAAGAAACCCTCAGCGCCCACCCATGATCGCAATGTAATCCTGGGTCCAGCGGCTATACGGGACGAACTTGCCCCCTTGGGCCTGCGGGGTTTTCCAGAAGGCGATCTTGTCGAAGTTGTCGAAACCGTTGGTCTTGCAACCCCCGGCCCCCAGCAGCTCACTGCCGGTGCATGCCGCCGGCACTGCCGGCAACGAACCGAACCAGGCGGCCACGTCACCCTGTACCTTCGGCTGCAGCGACCAGTCCATCCACTTGTAGGCGCAGTTGGGGTGCTTGGCCTCGGCGTGCAGCATGGTGGTGTCGGCCCAGCCGGTCGCACCCTCCTTGGGAATGGTCGAGGCCACCGGCTGGTTCTCGGCCTTCAGGCCGTTGACCATGTAGCCCCACGAGCTGGAGGCGACCACGCCTTCGTTCTTCACGTCGCTCATCTGCACCGTGGCGTCATGCCAGTAACGATGGATCAGTGGCTGCTGCTGGCGCAGCAGTTCGAGCACCGCCTTGTACTGTTCTTCATTCAGCTCGTACGGGTCCTTGATGCCCAGTTCGGGTTTGGCCGACTTCAGGTACAGCGCCGCGTCGGCGATGTAGATCGGCCCGTCGTAGGCCTGCACGCGGCCCTTGTTCGGCTTGCCGTCAGGCAGGTCCTGCGGCTCGAACACCACGTTCCAGCTGGTGGGTGCCTGCTTGAAGGTGTTGGTGTTGTACAGCAGCACGTTCGGCCCCCACTGGTACGGGGTGCCATACACCTGCTTGTCGACCACGTACCAGCCACCGTTCTGCAGGCGCGGGTCGATGTTCTTCCAGTTGGGGATCAGCGCGGTGTTGATTGGCTGGACCCGCTTGCCGACGATCAGCCGCAGCGAGGCATCGCCCGAGGCGGTGACCAGGTCGTAGCCGCCCTTGGTCATCAGGCTGACCATCTCGTCCGAGGTGGCGGCAGTTTTCACACTGACCTTGCAGCCGGTTTCCTTCTCGAAGCCGGTCACCCAGTCGTAGGCCTTATCGCTCTCACCGCGCTCGATGTAGCCGGGCCAGGCGACGATATCCAGGCGCCCCTCGCCGGGCCCCAGGGCCTTGGGCGGCTCGGCGGCCTGCAGGCTGGCGCTGGCCAGCACGGCGCAGGTGGCGGCGCCGAGCAATGCGGTCTTGTGCACTGACATGTTGTTCCCTCTTTATTGGCGATCTTGTTCGGGGCAGACATCAAGCAAGCAGTGAAGCAATCGTTATAAGCGTAGTGCGCGGGTGCGAGGTATTGGCGATATCGAGTCTAGTTGGCTTTTGGCCCGCTAACGCAACATCCGGAAGCAAATCCTCGCTGGCGCGGGATTCGCCAAGCCTTACTCTGGCGGTTGAATTCCGTTATGTGGAGACGCGCGCATGAATACCCGTGGCCTGCTTGACCAACTGCTCCGATCCGGCCAGCAACTGCTCGACAAGAAAGCCGGCCCGGCCAACGCCAGTGGTGCTGCCGGGGGCCTTGGCGGGCTGCTGTCGGGGGCGGGTGGTGGCCTGTTGGGCGGTGGTGCCCTGGGCCTGTTGCTGGGGAGCAAGAAGGCCCGCAAGTATGGCGGCAAGGCATTGACCTACGGTGGCCTGGCCGCACTGGGCGTGCTGGCCTACAAAGCCTATGGCAACTGGCAGGCCAACCAGCAGGTGGCCGCCGCCGAGCCGCAGACCCTCGACCGTTTGCCCCCGGCCCAGGCCGAGCAGCACAGCCAGGCGGTACTGCGCGCGCTGGTGGCGGCGGCCAAGTCCGATGGCCATATCGACGAACGTGAACGGGCGTTGATCGAGGGTGAGTTCACCCGCCTGGACAGTGACCGCGAACTGCAGCACTGGCTGCATGCCGAGCTGAACAAACCGCTGGACCCGGCCGAAGTGGCCCGCGCCGCGCAAACGCCGGAAATGGCCGCCGAGATGTACCTGGCCAGCGTGATGATGGTCGACCAGGAGAACTTCATGGAGCGTGCCTACCTGGATGAGCTGGCCCGCCAGCTGCGGCTGGACCCGGGGTTGCGTCAGGAGCTGGAGAGCCAGGTGCGGTTGGCTGGCGTGTGATTGGTTCCTGTCTCGGGATATGAGGTGGTGCACAGATCGAGCGCCGCCCGCGCGGCGCTTCGCGGCACAAGGCCGCACATCTGTTTCGGGCCAGTCACTCCTGTGAGGTCACCGCTGTCCGCCTTGTTTGTTCACCTCAAAATTGAAGGTGCCGCCTGCGCTTTCCTGCAATCCCCAGCCATGCACCCAGGGCGCGAGTGCGGAGCAAGCAGGAATAACTGGCCTGAAACAGATGTGGGAGCGGCCTTGTGCCGCGAAGCGCCGCGCGGGCGGCGCTCGATCTCACAGGCGCTGAATCTGTCGAGGCGAGCACCTGGTGGCCTTGACGCCTCATCCCCTCACTTCACCCGCAAAACCCCAAGGCCTCTAGGCTATACTTCGGCGATTTTTCCCGCTCGTTGTGAATTCCTGAGGGCTGAATGTGAAGAACTGGACCTTGCGCCAACGGATCCTGGCAAGTTTCGCCGTGATCATTGCCATCATGCTGCTGATGATCGTGGCCGCCTACTCGCGGTTGGTGGCCATCGAAACTGCTGAGGAGGCGGTGGGCACCGACAGCATCCCCGGGGTCTACTACAGCTCGATGATCCGCAGCGCCTGGGTCGACAGTTACGTCACCAGCCAGCAGTTGGTGGGGCTGTCCAACCGCCGCGAAATCACTTCAACCGACATGGAGCTGTTCAAAGGTTTCGAAGACCGCTTGAAGCAGCACATGGCCAGCTACCAGTCCACCATCCAGGACCAGGACGACCAGGACCGTTTCAACCAATTCATCCAGCTGGAAGAAACCTACGTGAAGATCGTTGGCCAGGTGCTGGACGCCTACCGCCAGCACAACTACGACGAAGCGCAGCGGTTGATCACCGAGGTGCTCACACCGGCCTGGGTGGAAGGGCGCAAGCACCTGAACGAAGTGATCGAACACAACCGCGCCGCCGCCGACGCGGCCACCAACGATATCGTCAGCGCAGTGAGTACGGCCAAGGGCAGCATGATGGTTTCGCTGTTGCTGGCAATCGTCGCGGCCGGTATCTGCGGCCTGCTGCTGATGCGCGCCATCACTGCACCCATGCAGCGTATCGTGCATGCCCTGGATAAACTGCGCTCGGGCGACCTGAGCGTGCGCCTGAGCCTGGACCGCAAAGACGAATTCGGTGCCATCGAAAGCGGCTTCAACGAAATGGCCGAGGCCATCGCCACCCTCGTAGCCCAAGCCCAGCGCTCGTCGGTACAGGTGACCACTTCCGTGACCGAAATTGCTGCCACGTCCAAGCAGCAACAGGCCACCGCAACCGAAACCGCCGCCACCACCACCGAAATCGGCGCCACCTCGCGGGAAATCGCCGCCACTTCGCGTGACTTGGTGCGCACCATGACCGAGGTCACTTCTGCCGCCGACCAGGCTTCCAGCCTGGCAGGTTCCGGCCAGCAGGGCCTGGCGCGCATGGAAGAAACCATGCACCAGGTGATGGGTGCTGCCGACCTGGTCAACGCCAAACTCGGCATCCTCAACGAAAAGGCCAGCAACATCACCCAAATGGTGGTGACCATCGTCAAGGTCGCCGACCAGACCAACCTGCTGTCGCTCAACGCCGCCATCGAAGCGGAAAAGGCCGGCGAGTACGGCCGCGGCTTTGCCGTGGTGGCCACCGAAGTGCGGCGCCTGGCCGACCAGACCGCCGTGGCCACCTACGACATCGAGCAGATGGTGCGCGAGATCCAGTCGGCGGTGTCGGCCGGGGTCATGGGCATGGACAAGTTCTCCGAAGAAGTGCGCCGCGGCATGTTCGAGGTGCAGCAGGTGGGCGAGCAACTGAGCCAGATCATTCACCAGGTGCAGGCCCTGGCGCCGCGCGTGCTGATGGTCAACGAAGGCATGCAGGCCCAGGCCACCGGCGCCGAACAGATCAACCAGGCGCTGGCCCAGCTCAGCGATGCCAGCACCCAGACCGTCGAGTCGCTGCGCCAGGCCAGTTTTGCCATCGATGAGCTGAGCCAGGTGGCCGCCGGCCTGCGTGGCGGCGTGTCGCGCTTCAAAGTCTGACCGTGATGAACGACTTGCAACCGCACGGCGCGCGGGCGGAAAACGCCAAGGGGGCGCTGTACCTGCAGTTTCGTATCAAGGACCAGCGCTTTGCCCTGAGCGTGCACGAGGTCATCGAGGTGCTGCCGCGTCAGCCGCTCAAGCCCATTGCCCGGGCACCGGCCTGGGTGGCGGGCATTGTTGCCCACCGCGGCTTGCTGGTACCGGTCATCGACCTTGCCGCGTTGAGCTTTGGCACGCCAGCGGCGCACCGCACCAGCACGCGCCTGGTACTGGTGCATTACCGTGTCGGCCTGCAGCTTGGCCTGATCCTGGAACAAGCCACCGAAACCCTGCGCTGCCAGCCCGAAGAATTTCAGCCTTATGGGGTGCACAGCGGCCAGGCGCCGTACCTGGGGCCGGTGCGCCAGGATGCCCAGGGGCTGTTGCAGCGCATCGAGGTCAATGACCTGCTGCCCGAGGCCGTGCACGAATTGTTGTACACGCAAGACCCGACAGGGATGCCGACATGATCGAACAGCGTTTCTTCCGCTTCTTGCGCGAGCGCATTGGCCTGGACGTGGACTCGGTGGGCGCGCCCATGGTCGAGCGTGCGTTGCGCCAGCGTTGCGTGGCCGTGGGCGCCACGGACCTGGACGATTACTGGCTGCGCCTGCAGCAGTCGAACGACGAGCAACAGGCACTGATCGAGGCGGTAATCGTTCCGGAAACCTGGTTCTTCCGTTACCCCGAATCCTTCACCGCGCTGGCCAGCCTGGCGCACAAACGCCAGGCCGAACTGGCCGGGGCACGCCCGCTGCGGCTGCTCAGCCTGCCATGCTCGACTGGCGAGGAACCCTATTCGCTGGCCATGGCTTTGCTCGACGCCGGCATGGCACCGGCTGCGTTCCTGATCGACGGCATGGACATCAGCCCCGGTTCGGTGGCCAAGGCCGCGCATGCGGTATATGGGCGCAATGCCTTCCGTGGCAGCGACCTGGGCTTTCGCGAGCGCCATTTCGAGGCCCTCGACGAGGGCCACCGCCTGCATGAGCGGGTGCAGCAGCAAGTCAGCCTGCAAGTGGGCAATGTGCTCGACCCGGCGCTAAGCAGCCGTGATGGCCTGTACGACTTCGTATTTTGCCGCAATTTATTGATTTATTTCGACGTGCCCACCCAGCAACGCGTGTTCGAAGTGCTCAAGCGCTTGCTGCACCCACAGGGCGTGCTGTTCATCGGCCCGGCCGAGGGCAGCTTGCTGGCACGCCTGGGCATGCGCCCGCTGGGGGTCGCCCAGTCGTTTGCCTACGTACGCCAGGAAGGCGCCAGCGCGCCATTGTCAGCGCCACCGCCGCCACCCGCCAGGCGCACGATGGCGGCGCCGGTGGTACCGGCTTACCCGCCGCCGAATCCGCCAATGCCACGCCCGTTGCGTGTGCTGCCGGTGGTGGCCAAGCCAGCGCCGGCCCATGAGTACCAGCACGAGGCCGCCAGCGAGTTGCTGGCAAATATTGCCCGGCTGGCCAATGCCGGTGCCAGCGAGCAGGCCCGGGCCGAATGCCAGCGCTATCTGGGCCAGTTCGCGCCCTCGGCGCAGGTGTACTACTGGCTGGGGCTGCTCAGTGATACCGAAGGCGATGCGCAACAGGCGCTGACGCACTATCGCAAAGCGCTGTACCTGCAACCGCAACACCCCGAGGCGTTGGTGCACCTGGCGGCCCTGCTGGCGGCGCAGGGTGACCTGGCCGGCGCTCGGCGCCTGCAGGAGCGGGCGGCACGGGCTGGCCGGGAGCCTGAACGATGAACAGTGAATCCGCGATGCAGCTGCTGGCTGAGGATGACGCGCACATCGACGACTGCTGGAACCGTATTGGCGTGCATGGCGACAAGCAATGCCCGCTGCTGGAGCGGCATGTGCATTGCCGCAACTGCGAGGTGTATGCCGCAGCGGCCACACGGCTGCTCGACCGCTATGCGCTGATGCAGGATCACCCGGCCGCAGCGCAGCCGGCGGTCGAGGACCACGCTGGCCGCTCCATGCTGCTGTTCCGCCTGGGCGAAGAATGGCTGGCGCTGGCGACCGCATGCCTGGCCGAAATCGCCCCGTTGCAGGCCGTGCACTCGCTGCCGCACCAGCGCTCGCGCCTGCTGCAGGGGGTAGCCAACGTGCGCGGCGCACTGGTGCCGTGCCTGTCGCTGGCTGATTTGCTGGGTGTGCAGGCTGGCGCTGCCGAGCAACGAAGCGGCCGGGCGATGCCGCGCATGCTGATTTTGGCCAGCGAAGGTGGGCCGGTGGTGATGGCCGTCGAGGAAATCGATGGTATTCACCGGCTCGATCCACTGCTGCTGGGCAGTGGCCAGGACGCCACGCGCTTTACCGCCGCCGTACTGCAATGGCGTGGGCGCAGCGTACGGGTGCTGGACGATCAACACTTACTGTCTGCCGTGCAGCGGAGCCTGTCATGACCCCAGAGCAAATGCGCGACGCATCGTTGCTCGAGCTGTTCAGCCTGGAGGCCGAGGCGCAGACCCAGGTGCTCAGCGCCGGCCTGATGGCACTTGAGCGCAACCCTACCCAGGCCGATCAGCTCGAAGCCTGCATGCGCGCCGCCCACTCGCTCAAGGGCGCTGCGCGTATCGTCGGCGTGGACGCAGGCGTCAGCGTCGCTCACGTCATGGAAGATTGCCTGGTGGCCGCCCAGGAGGGCCGCCTGCGGCTGAGTGCCGAGCATATCGACGCGCTGTTGCAGGGTACCGACTTGCTGATGCGTATCGCCACGCCAGGCGATAGCGGGGCGCAGGCGACCCTGCCGGTGTTCCTTGCGCAAATGGCCAGCCTGCTCGACCCAGAGGCGCCCGCCGTGCCTGCACCGCCTCCGGCTGCAGGGGTGCAACCCGCGGAGCCCCTGGCGCCGTCGCCGCTCGCCTTGCCACCTGAGCCGCTGCGGTTACCCAGCGAGCCGTCGGAGCCAGAAGCAGAGCCAGAGCCTGAACCGGCCTTGCGGCGCAAGGCTGGCAAGCGCGGTGGCGAAGGGGGGGAGCGGGTGCTGCGGGTCACCGCCGACCGCCTCAACAGCCTGCTCGACCTGTCCAGCAAGTCGTTGGTGGAAACCCAGCGCCTCAAGCCTTACCTGGCCACCCTGCAGCGCCTCAAGCGCATGCACGGCCAGGGCATGCAGGCACTCGACGGCTTGCGCATGCAACTGGAGGACAGTGGCCAGAGCAGCGAAGTGCTCGAAGCCTTGGCGCAAACCCAGCGTCTGCTGGCAGAAACCCAGCAGATCCTGCAACAGCAGGCGGCCGACCTCGACGAGTTCGGCTGGCAGGCCAGCCAGCGCGCGCAGTTGCTGTACGACACCGCCCTGGCTTGCCGGATGCGGCCGTTTGCCGACGTGCTGGCCGGCCAGAGCCGCATGGTCCGCGACCTTGGCCGCTCGCTGGGCAAGCCGGTGCGGCTGGTGGTGGACGGGGAAAAGACCCAGGTCGACCGCGATGTGCTGGAAAAGCTCGAAGCGCCGTTGACCCACCTGTTGCGCAACGCCGTCGACCACGGTATCGAAGCGCCGGAACGGCGCCTGTTGGCGGGCAAACCGGACGAAGGCGTAGTCCGCCTGCGCGCCTCGCACCAGGCCGGCATGCTCAGCCTGGAACTGATCGACGACGGCGCCGGTATCGACCTGGAGCGCCTGCGCAGCAGTATTGTCGAGCGCGCCCTGTCGCCTGCCGATACGGTGGCGCGCATGAGCGAGGCGGAGCTGCTGACGTTCCTGTTCCTGCCCGGTTTCAGCCTGCGCGACAAAGTTACCGAAGTGTCCGGGCGCGGCGTCGGGCTGGATGCGGTGCAACACATGATCCGCGAGTTGCGCGGCTCGATCGAGTTGACTCAGGTGGCGGGGCAGGGGTGCCGCTTCCATCTGCAGGTGCCGTTGACCCTGTCGGTGGTGCGCAGCCTGGTGGTCGAGGTGGGCGGCGAGGCCTACGCCTTCCCACTGGCCCATATCGAGCGCACCCTGGAAGTGACCGCCGAACAGATCGTGCAGATCGAAGGGCGCCAACACTTCTGGCACGAGGGCCGGCACATCGGCCTGGTGGCAGCCAGCCAGTTGCTCAACCGCCCAATCGGGCAAAGCGACGAAGCCAGCCTGCGGGTGGTGGTAATCCGTGAGCGCGAGCAACTGTACGGTGTGGCCGTGGAGCGGCTGGTGGGCGAACGGGTACTGGTGGTGATGCCGCTCGACCCCCGGCTGGGCAAGGTGCAGGACATCTCTTCCGGCGCGTTGCTGGATGATGGCTCGGTGGTGCTGATCGTCGATGTCGAGGACTTGCTGCGCTCGGTGGAAAAACTGCTCAGTACCGGTAGCCTGGAGCGCGTCGAGCGCGGCAACAGCGCTGCCCGTGGCGTGGCCCGCAAACGCATCCTGGTCGTCGACGATTCGCTGACCGTGCGCGAACTGCAGCGCAAGCTGCTGGGCCACCGTGGCTACGACGTGGCGGTGGCGGTGGATGGCATGGACGGCTGGAACGCCCTGCGCAGCGACGACTTCGACCTGCTGATTACCGATATCGACATGCCGCGCATGGACGGTATCGAGCTGGTTACCCTGGTGCGCCGCGACCAGCGCCTGCAATCGTTGCCAGTGATGGTGGTGTCCTATAAAGACCGTGAGGAAGACCGACGGCGTGGCCTGGATGCTGGCGCCGACTACTATTTGGCAAAGGCCAGTTTCCACGACGATGCGTTGCTGGATGCTGTGGTGGAGCTGATCGGAGGTGCTCAGGGATGAAGATCGCCATCGTCAATGATATGCCAATGGCTGTGGAGGCACTGCGCCGGGCGCTCGCTTTCGAGCCCACACACCAGGTGGTGTGGGTAGCCAGCAATGGCGCCGAGGCGGTGCAGCGCTGTACCGAGCAACTGCCGGACCTGATCCTCATGGACCTGATCATGCCGGTCATGGACGGCGTCGAGGCAACCCGGCGGATCATGGCCGAAACCCCGTGTGCCATCGTCATTGTCACGGTCGACCGCCAGCAGAACGTGCACCGGGTATTCGAGGCCATGGGCCACGGTGCGCTCGATGTGGTCGATACCCCGGCACTGGGCGCGGGTGACCCCCGCGAAGCGGCAGCCCCCTTGCTGCGCAAGATCCTCAATATCGGCTGGCTGATCGGCCAGCAGCGTGTGCCGGCCGCGCGCCCGGTGGCTGCGCCGCTGCGCGAAGCTTCGCAGCGCCGCGGCCTGGTGGCGATCGGCTCGTCGGCCGGTGGCCCGGCGGCCCTGGAAGTACTGCTCAAGGGGTTGCCGCGGGCGTTCCCGGCGGCCATCGTGCTGGTCCAGCATGTCGATCAGGTGTTTGCCGCGGGCATGGCCGAATGGCTCAGCAGTGCCGCCGGCCTGCCGGTGCGCCTGGCCCGTGAAGGCGAGCCGCCGCAGCCGGGCCAGGTGCTGCTGGCCGGTACCAACCACCATATTCGCCTGCTACAGAACGGCCAACTGGCCTACACTGCCGAGCCTGTCAATGAAATCTACCGGCCCTCGATCGATGTGTTCTTCGAGAGCGTGGCGCGTTACTGGAGCGGTGAAGCGGTAGGGGTTCTGCTCACCGGCATGGGCCGCGATGGTGCACAGGGCCTGAAACAGATGCGTCAGCAAGGCTTTCTGACGATCGCCCAGGACCAGGCCAGCAGTGCCGTGTACGGCATGCCCAAAGCCGCTGCGGCCATCGATGCCGCAGTGGAAATCCGCCCGCTGGAACGCATAGCCGGGCGCTTGATGGAAATTTTCGGAAAATGACGACATGTATTGAATCACGCCGCCAAGCCGGTAGTGATCGGGTGAGCAGCTATGAGTGATTTACCGATCGAAGGTTTTGCGAGCAGCAACGACAACTCGGCGATGGTGCTGCTGGTCGATGACCAGGCCATGATCGGCGAGGCGGTGCGGCGTGGTCTGGCCAACGAGGACAACATCGACTTCCACTTCTGTGCCGACCCGCACCAGGCGGTGGCGCAGGCCATGCGCATCAAGCCCACGGTGATTCTTCAGGACCTGGTCATGCCTGGGCTGGATGGCCTGACCCTGGTGCGCGAGTACCGTAACAACCCGGCCACCCAGGACATTCCGATCATCGTCCTGTCAACCAAGGAAGACCCGCTGGTCAAGAGTGCGGCGTTTGCTGCCGGTGCCAACGATTACCTGGTCAAGCTGCCCGATACCATCGAACTGGTGGCACGCATTCGCTACCACTCGCGCTCCTACCTGACCTTGCTGCAGCGTGACGAGGCCTACCGTGCCCTGCGCGTCAGCCAACAGCAATTGCTGGATTCCAACCTGATGCTGCAGCGGTTGATGAACTCCGATGGCCTGACCGGGCTGTCCAACCGTCGTCACTTCGACGAATACCTGGAGCTGGAATGGCGCCGGGCCATGCGCGAACAGCAGCAGCTGTCGTTACTGATGATCGACGTCGACTACTTCAAGGCCTACAACGACAGCTTCGGTCACTTGGCCGGCGACGAAGCCTTGCGCCAAGTGGCCGAGGCCATCCGAGGGTCGTGCTCGCGGCCGACCGACCTGCCGGCGCGCTACGGTGGCGAAGAGTTCGCCCTGGTCCTGCCCAACACCTCGCCCGGCGGGGCGCGGCTGGTGGCCGAGAAGCTGCGCCAGACCGTGCTCGGCCTGGGCATCCCGCACACTGCGCCGGTGGCGGACTCGTTCCTGACCGTGAGCATTGGCCTGGCCACCCAGACCCCAGCCGTTGGCAGCCATTGCCGGCAGCTGATCTCGGCAGCGGACAAGGGCCTGTACCAGGCCAAGGACGGCGGGCGCAACCAGGTCGGCATAGCCTGACAGGGCCCTATCGCCGGCAAGCCAGCTCCCACAGGTACAGCACTGTCCTTGAGGTCTATGCAGTACCTGTGGGAGCTGGCTTGCCGGCGATGAGGCCGGGACAGGTGCCAGAAGTCATTCAAACGATGCCACTTCTACCGCCCGGCGGGTCTGCCGCCCTGCGGCGGACTCGGTTATACTCGCAGGCTTTTCACCGAATTCGTGCGAGTAGCCAGCCCATGGAAATCCAACCGATCCTGAACACCATCAAGGACCTCACCGAGCGTTCCCAGTCAATTCGGGGGTATCTTTGACTACGATCACAAGCATGACCGCCTGATCGAAGTCAACCGCGAGCTGGAAGACCCCAACGTCTGGAACAAGCCCGAGTACGCACAGGCCCTGGGCCGCGAGCGTGCCATGCTGGCGCAGGTGGTCGAGACCCTGGACAAGATGTCCAATGGTCTGTCTGACTGCAAAGACCTGCTCGACATGGCCGTCGAGGAAGAAGACGAAAGCGCCGTGGGCGACGTCGTGACCGAGCTGGAAGGCCTGGAAGAAAGCCTGGCCCAGCTTGAGTTCCGTCGCATGTTCAGCGGCGAGATGGACATGAACAACGCCTACCTGGACATCCAGGCCGGCTCCGGTGGTACCGAAGCGCAGGACTGGGCCAACATCCTGCTGCGCATGTACCTGCGCTGGGCCGACAAGCGTGGTTTCGATGCCACCATCATCGAGCTTTCCGAAGGTGAAGTGGCCGGCATCAAGGGTGCGACCGTGCACATCAAGGGCGAGTACGCCTTTGGCTGGCTGCGTACCGAAATCGGTGTGCACCGCCTGGTACGCAAAAGCCCGTTCGACTCCGGCGCCCGTCGCCACACCTCGTTCTCGGCGGTGTTCGTCTCGCCCGAGATCGACGACAAGGTCGAGATCGATATCAACCCGTCCGACCTGCGCATCGATACCTACCGCTCCTCCGGTGCCGGTGGTCAGCACGTAAACACCACCGACTCGGCGGTACGTATCACCCACGTGCCGACCAACACCGTGGTGGCCTGCCAGAACGAACGCTCGCAGCACGCCAACAAGGACACCGCCATGAAAATGCTGCGGGCCAAGTTGTACGAGCTGGAAATGCAGAAGCGCAACGCCGCTTCGCAGGCACTGGAAGACAGCAAGTCGGACATCGGCTGGGGCCACCAGATCCGCTCCTACGTGCTGGATGACTCGCGTATCAAGGACCTGCGTACCGGCGTCGAGCGCAGCGACTGCAACAAGGTCCTGGACGGCGACATCGATCAGTACCTGGAAGCGAGCCTCAAGCAGGGCCTGTAAGCCGCACACCACTGCCGCGCTACCGGCCAACCGCCGGTAGCGCGTGCCCTGCCCGAAAAGGGCAACGAATACCTGATGGAAAGAATGACGACATGAGCGACCTCAAGACCGAATCGCAAGACCTGCAACAGGAAGAAAATGCCCTGATCGCCCTGCGCAAGGAAAAACTGGCCGCCGAGCGCGCCAAGGGCAATGCCTTCCCCAATGACTTCCGTCGCGACAGCTACTGCAACGACCTGCAGAAGCAGTACGCGGACAAGACCAAGGAAGAGCTGGAAGCAGCCGCGATCCCGGTCAAGGTGGCTGGCCGCATCATGCTCAACCGTGGCTCGTTCATGGTCATTCAGGACATGACTGGCCGCATCCAGGTCTACGTCAACCGCAAGACCCTGCCGGAAGAAACCCTGGCAGCGGTCAAAACCTGGGACCTGGGCGACATCATCAGTGCCGAAGGTACCCTGGCCCGTTCCGGCAAGGGCGACCTGTACGTCGAGATGACCAACGTGCGCCTGCTGACCAAGTCGCTGCGCCCGCTGCCCGACAAGCACCACGGCCTGACCGACACCGAGCAGCGCTACCGCCAGCGTTATGTCGACCTGATGGTCAACGAAGAAACCCGCCACACCTTCCGTGTGCGTTCGCAGGTGATCTCGCACATTCGCAAGTTCCTCATCGAGCGCGACTTCCTCGAAGTCGAAACGCCGATGCTGCAGACCATCCCGGGCGGTGCCGCGGCCAAGCCGTTCGAAACCCACCACAACGCCCTGGACATGGCCATGTTCTTGCGCATTGCGCCAGAGCTGTACCTCAAGCGCCTGGTGGTTGGCGGCTTTGAAAAAGTGTTCGAGATCAACCGCAACTTCCGTAACGAAGGCGTTTCGACTCGTCACAACCCAGAATTCACCATGCTCGAGTTCTACCAGGCCTACGCCGACTACCGCGACAACATGGACCTCACCGAGGAACTGTTCCGCGAACTGGCGCAGCTGGTACTGGGCAGCACCGATGTGCCATACGGCGACAAGGTGTTCCACTTCGGCGAGCCGTTCGTGCGCCTGTCGGTGTTCGACTCGATCCTCAAGTACAACCCTGAGCTGACCGCTGCCGACCTGCAGGACGTCGACCGTGCCCGCGACATCGCGAAGAAGGCCGGTGCCAAGGTGCTGGGCCACGAAGGCCTGGGCAAATTGCAGGTGATGATTTTCGAAGAGCTGGTCGAGCACAAGCTGGAGCAGCCGCACTTCATCACCGAGTACCCGTTCGAAGTGTCGCCGCTGGCCCGTCGCAACGACGACAACCCGGCCGTTACCGACCGCTTCGAGCTGTTCATCGGTGGCCGCGAAATCGCCAACGCCTACTCCGAGCTCAACGATGCCGAAGACCAGGCCGAGCGCTTCCTGGCCCAGGTGGCCGAGAAGGACGCCGGTGACGACGAAGCCATGCACTACGACGCCGACTTCGTGCGTGCCCTGGAGTACGGCATGCCGCCGACTGCCGGTGAAGGCATCGGCATCGACCGCCTGGTCATGCTGCTGACCAACTCGCCGTCGATCCGCGACGTGATCCTGTTCCCGCACATGCGTCCGCAGGCTTGAGTGAATTGAACAAGCCGCCTTTCGAGGCGGCTTTTTCTTGCCTGAAGCATTATGTTGTCTGTACCGGCCCTATCGCCGGCAAGCCAGCTCCCACAGGGACCGTACAAGTTTCAGGCTCTGTGCAATACCTGTGGGAGCTGGCTTGCCGGCGATAGGGCCGGTACAGGCTGCATATGACTCGAACCATGAGGTACCCCACCCGTGACACCCGCCATGCCTGACCAGGGCGCCGCCGGCATCGCCACCGCCGTCGCCGAAAGCGTGCAATACCAAGGCCGCAAGACTGCCCGCCAAGGCAGCGAGCAGCGCCGCCAGCTGATCCTCGACGCCGCCATGCGCATTGTCGTGCGCGACGGCGTGCGCGGTGTGCGCCACCGCGCCGTGGCCGCCGAGGCCGGTGTGCCATTGTCGGCCACCACGTATTACTTCAAGGATATCGAGGACCTGCTCACCGATACCTTCGCCCAGTACGTCGAGCGTAGCGCCGCTTACATGGCCAAGCTGTGGGCCAACACCGAAGTGGTGTTGCGCCAGTTGCTGGCCCAGGGCGATGGCAGCCCGCAGGCGCGGGCGCGGCTGGCGGACGAAGTGGCGCGCATGACCGCCGACTATGTGCAGCGCCAGTTGCTCAACCGCCGTGACTTCCTGATGGCCGAGCAGGCCTTCCGCCAGGAGGCGCTGCTGTGCCCGCGCCTGGCCGAGTTGGTGTGCGCCCATGAGCAGATCTTGCTGCACGGCACCCGGCAGTTGCTGCAGGTGGTGGGATCGCGGCAACCGGAACAGGACGCCCAAATGTTGACGGCGATTATCGAGCAGATGGAATATCAGGGCCTGCTCAAGGATGCCGATGCGCAAGCCGATGGGCAGATGCTCGCTATGCTTACCCGATACTTGCAACTGGTGCTGGCATCGGCCTGAGCGAGACCGACTTTTCAAGGAGAACCTGATGAAAGCCTGGCGTGTGGTGTTGTTGACTTTGTCATTCCTGCTGCTGGGCGGTTGTCTGGTGACCTTCCATGAGCCGTTGCCGAGCAACCAGGCGGCGCCCAAGGCCTTGCTTGGCATGTGGAGCAGCAAGGACGCCTGGGGCGAGCCGCTGAAGCTTGTGATCAGCCGCAGCGGTGCCGGTGCCTACAAGGCGGTGGCCACGGCCAAGGGCAAGGCCCCTGAAGAATATGTGTTCACCGTGTCGCGCCACGGCAACCGCTGGTACTTGTCGGCCGGCGTGCCCAAGCGCCTGGGCGGCAATTTCCTGATCGGCGGGTTCGACATCGTCGATGGCAAGGAACTGGTCGTGTACAACCTGGATGTCGAGCAGGTGCAGCAGGCGGTGGACAAGAAGGAACTGACCGGGCGCAGTACCGAGGTGCCGGAAGACAACGGCGACGGCGTGCTGATCGACAGCCCGTCGGCGCGGGTGCTGGCGTACCTGGACGACCCGGCCAACTCCGACCTGTTCGTCGAAGTGGCGCGGTTCCAGCGGTCCGGCAAGTAATTACCTGTGCCGGCCCTTTCGGGGCTAAAGCCGCTCCTACATCGATATCACAGCCTTCAGCCCTGATGCAGTCGTTGTTGTAGGAGCGGCTTTAGCCGCGAAGAGACCGGCACAGGTTTCTTGTACTAAAAAGGAGTCCCCGGTGGACGAATACCAGCAAACCATCCGCGCCCTGTCCGACCGCATCGTCGCGGCGCAGACCCCGATCCGGGTCCTGGACGCGGTGAAATGGGACGACAACATTCGCCAGGGCTTCCTCAAGGCCAAAGGCAAGGAGCCGCCAGCAGTCGACCGCGTCTATTACCAGTCGCGCCCGCTGGCGTTTGACTCCAGCGCGGTCAAGGCCGAGTTCCAGGGCATCGAGCGCGACATCATTCGCCAGCTCGGCCAGTTCAACCCGGTCGGGCAGATCATGAAACGCATGTGCCGCGAATACCGCATGGTGGTGCGCATGCTCGAAGCGCGCGGTACCGAGGACTTCGGCCTGATCTCCCAGGAGCTCTACGGCGCGGCCTCGGATGCCTTCCATGCCGGTGACCCGACCCTGGCCGACCTCGGCATGATGTTCTCCGACTACCTGAACAACATCGACGGCCGGGGCGACCTCAAGGACGAACCGAAGAACCTGACAGCCAAAGAGGCCGTGGACATTCTCCAGCGCCGGCTGAACAAGGTATTCGGCGAGGCCGAGGAGACCATTCGCGTATTCGAATCTGACGGCATCGTCGCCGATGCGGCGGCCGGTGCCGACTACATCAAGGTGCGCGCCGACGCGATGTTCAACGTCCGCGACGTGCGCGCCCTGGAGGTGCACGAAGGGCTGGTGCACGTGGGCACAACGCTGAACGGCCAGAACCAGCCGATCTGCACGTTCCTGGCCAAAGGGCCGCCGTCATCGACCGTTACCCAGGAAGGCCTGGCCATCCTCATGGAGGTGATTGCCTTTGCCTCTTACCCCAGCCGCCTGCGCAAGCTCACTAACCGCACCCGCGCCATCCATATGGTGGAGGAGGGCGCCGATTTCCTCCAGGTGTACAACTTTTTCCGCGCCCAGGGCTTCGAGATGGAACAGAGCTACAGCAACGCCAGCCGGGTGTTCCGTGGCTCGGTACCCAATGGCCTGCCATTCACCAAGGACTTGTCCTACCTCAAGGGCTTCATCATGGTTTACAACTACATTCAGTTGGCCGTGAAGAAGGGCAAGCTTGAGCAGATTCCGTTGCTGTTCTGTGGCAAGACCACCCTGGAAGACATGCGCACCCTGCGCCAGCTGGTAGAGGAAGGCCTGGTCGAGCCGCCCAAGTACCTGCCCGAACAGTTCCGCGACCTCAACGCGCTGTCGGCCTGGATGTGCTTCTCCAACTTCCTCAACCACCTGAGCCTGGATCGCATTGAAGCCGACTACGCGAACATTCTCTGAGTCCTGCCGCCTGCTGGTGCTGGGCCTGGCCCTGCTGGGCCTTGCCGGCTGCAGCAGCCTGTTGTTCTACCCCGAACCTGGCCAGGCCTTCACGCCTGAACGGGCCAAGCTGCAATACCGTGATGTCACCCTTGTGACTGCGGACGGCCTGCGCTTGCACGGCTGGTGGCTGCCGGCCAAGGCCGGGGTCGAGGTCAAGGGCACGGTGCTGCACCTGCATGGCAATGGCGGCAACCTGCCAGGCCACCTGGGGGCCAGCTACTGGTTGCCAGAGCAGGGTTATCAGGTGCTGATGATCGATTACCGCGGCTATGGCTTGTCCGAGGGCCAGCCGAGCCTGCCAGCCGTGTACAAGGACATCGATACGGCCATGGCCTGGCTGGACCAGGCCCCCGAGGTCAAAGGCAAGCCGCTGGTGCTGCTGGGGCAGAGCCTGGGCGGCGCCCTGGCCATTCACTACCTGGCCGCTCATCCCGAGCAGCGCCAGCGCTTCAGCGCGCTGGTGTTCGATGGCGTGCCGGCCAGTTACCGTGCGGTGGGGCAATATGCCCTCAGCACCTCATGGCTGACCTGGCCGTTGCAAGTGCCGTTGTCGTGGCTGGTGCCGGACGGCGACAGCGCGATCCGCTCGATCGAGCAACTGAGCGGCCCGCCCAAGCTGTTCTTCCACAGCATCGACGACAACCTGGTGCCGATGGACAACGGCATCCGCCTGTACCAGCACGCACCACCGCCGCGGGTGCTGCAACTGACCCGAGGTGGCCACGTGCAGACCTTCGCCGACCCGACGTGGCGCCACGTGATGCTGCGTTTCCTCGATGACCCCAGCCATTTCAACGGCCTGCGGCGGCTTGCCGAAGTGCCCAATTTCCCTGACGAGAAGAACAAGCAATGAGTGAAGAACGCAACGCCATCCCGCTGATCCTGACCGGCGTCGGTAGCATCATCGTGACAGTGGGGGCCTTGTGGTACTACGGTTACCTGCATTTCGCCAAGCCCGAAGATGCCCTGCTGCTGCAGGACTTCACCATGCTCAAGACCATCCCGGGCGAGGATTACAAGGTATCGCTGGACCCGGCGCCACAGGTGGCCCAGTGCCTGGATGGTGTGCTGGTGCTGTTCGACACCCAGCAAAAAGGCCTGACCGGCGTGCTGGTGGACAACCGCAAGCGCGCGGTGCGCTGCATGGGTGAGGAAACACCGCAGCAGGTGCAGTGAGGGGGCGACTTGATTTTTGTGGCGCCTGGGAAATCGAGCGCCGCCCGCGCGGCGCTCGGTCACCCAGCCACCACACCTCTAAAGACATGAGACCAAACGCCCAAATAAAAACCCCGCCATGAAGGCGGGGTTTTCCAGTTCAGCCAAACGGTCTTACTGGCTGACCTGGCTCACCGAGCGTGGCGCCACCGGCTGGTTGTCGTTGGAAATGGTCACTTCCACCCGACGGTTCTGCGCACGGCCCGAGTTGCTGCCGTTGTCCGCTACCGGGTACTCCTTGCCATAACCCTGCGATACAACGCGTGCCGGGTCTACGCCAGCGCGTACCAGCGCCATGCGCACGCTGTTGGCGCGGCGCTCGGAAAGGCTCTGGTTGTAATTGGCCGAGCCGACGCTGTCGGTGTAGCCCTCGACGATCACCTTGCGCTCAGGGTTTTCCTGGAGGAACTGCGCCAGCTTGGTGATGTTCGGGTAGGCGTTGCTCTTGAGTTCGGCCTTGTTGAAGTCGAACAGCACGTCACCGAAGGTTACCAGCGTACCGCGGTCGGTCTGCTTGGCGTTAAGGCTGTCCTGCAGCTTGGCGATTTGGGCGTCGCGGGCGTCCAGCTTGGCCTGGGCGCGCTGGGCCGAGGCGTTTTTCAGCTCACCTTCGGCGGTGCGCAGGGCGATAGTCTGCTTGGCCACCTCGACGCGCTGGTTGGTCAGGTAGGCCAGCTGGTCGACCTTCTTCTGGTCTTCACGGTCCATGTACGCCTTGTCGGCCTTGTTCAGCCAATCTTGGGCGTCCTTGGTTTCCAGCGCCGCCACCTTGCTCGATTGCGGGTCGCTTTGCAGCGCCGAGAAGTTGGTACGGGCCGATTCGAGGTTGGCGTTCGGGTCGTGCGAGCAGGCAGCAAGACCGACGCTCAGGGCCAGCAGGGCGGGAATCATGACGTAATTGCGCATAGTGTTCATCCTTTGATCGTGTGCGAAGGCTAAGGTTGGCGGGGCAGGGCTCACTGAGCGCTGCGCAGGCCTTCCTCACGTACGTCCTGAACACCCTGGCGGGCATCCTGCACGGCCTTCTGGGCCTTGGCCGCCTGGGCCTTGCGTTCGGCGAGGCGCGCGTCCCACTCGGCCTGTTCGGCCAGGCGCTTGGCGTCGTCGTACTTCTTGTCGTGCATGGCGATTTCGGCCTGCTTGAACTTGTCCTGCGCCGCTTTCATTTCCACGGCGGCAAACTCGGTGCCGCCAGCGCTGACAGCCGAGTTCACGGCGGATTGGGTAACTGCATACTGCTCGGTGGGCGGGTTGCCCGCACAGCCGGCCAGGACCAGGCTACTGCCCAGGGCCAGCGCGGCCAGCTTGAACCCGCGCACATGAGTGAATGACAGTTTGCTAGTGCGGGTTTTCATGGTGGTCAGCTCCATTGGATCACTCCTGATAACGATGTCCGTAGCAGTCCATCGCTCATTCCCTGACAAGTCCGCGCGCTGAAATCAACGGTGCACAACGGCAGGTGTGCAGGGTTTTAGCGTGATGGCTATTGGCTGTGACTGGGGCGTTTTTCGGATAGTTCAGAAAAAAGTGGCGATTGCGGGCAACTATTTCTGACTGATCGGTCAGTGTGTTTTTCTGGAACTTTCTCTGGCTGAAACGGTATTCCGGGCCGTGGCATGGCCCGGAACAATGATGCAGGCTGTTAATTGTTGCTGTCGTCGGTGGGGTTGCTCAAGGTGTGCAAGTGCTGCCGGGAGAGGGACAAAAAGCGCGGCGTAGGGCCGATGTCTTCGTACAGCGGGTCGCCCTCTTCGTCGGTGGCGATGACCTGGCGGCCCTGCACGTATGGGAAGCTGGCTTCCACTTCTTCAAGCGCGGCCGCCACCAATTCGCCGAGCAGTTCCTCTGCTGTGCGTTTGGGGTACATGTCGATCAACGCGGCCAGGCGCGCCTCGGACTCCAGGTCCAGGTGCAGGACATGGCCCGTGCGGCTGAGGGGGCCGGCGGCATTCTGTTCCCAGTGCTGGGCGAGTTCACGGATTTTCATGATGACCTCAGTAAGCGCCTCGTAGGGCATGCATAGCTTCGGAGTGCTGTGCTTTCATTTTAGTTTGCTTTGGCTGATCACGGCTTGCCATCGTTGCCCGGCTGTGGGCACTCTTGGGGGCATATCTCGGCCCATTGTGGGAGCGGGCATGCCCGCGAAGAATACGACGCGGTGAATGGCACCGGCTGCGCCGGTGTTCGCGGGCAAGCCCACAGGGGTCGCGTGAAGCCGGCAAGGGATGTTACGGAGAGGGGCCAATGACCGATATCGATGTGCGTTTGCGTGAAGATGTCCATGTGTTGGGTGAGCTGCTAGGCGAAACCATCCGCCAGCAGCATGGCGATGCGTTCCTGCAGAAGATTGAAGCCATCCGCCACAGTGCCAAGGCCGACCGCCGTGGCCCTGGAGAGCAACTGAGCTCGACCCTGGCGGACCTCGCCGAAGAAGACCTGCTGCCGGTGGCCAGGGCCTTCAACCAGTTTCTCAACCTGGCCAACATGGCCGAGCAGTACCAGTTGATTCGCCGTCGCGATGCCGACCAGCCTGAGCCGTTCGAGGCGCGGGTGCTGCCCGAGCTGCTTGCGCGCCTCAAACAGGCCGGCCACAGCAACTATGCCCTGGCTCGGCAACTGGCCAAGCTCGACATCCAGCTGGTACTCACCGCACACCCCACCGAAGTGGCCCGGCGCACGCTGATCCAGAAATACGACGCCATTGCCGGCCAGTTGGCCGCACAGGACCACCGCGACCTGACCCCGACCGAACGCCAGCAGGTACGCGAACGCCTGCGCCGGTTGATCGCCGAGGCCTGGCACACCGAGGAAATCCGCCGCACCCGGCCAACCCCGGTCGACGAAGCCAAGTGGGGCTTTGCGGTAATCGAGCATTCGCTGTGGCACGCCATCCCCAGCCACCTGCGCAAGGTCGACAAAGCCCTGCTCGAGGCCACCGGCCTGCGCCTGCCGCTGGAGGCCGCGCCGATTCGCTTTGCCTCGTGGATGGGCGGTGACCGGGACGGCAACCCCAACGTGACCGCCGTGGTCACCCGGGAGGTCTTGTTGCTGGCGCGCTGGATGGCCGCCGACCTGTTCCTGCGTGACATCGACGCGCTGGCCGCCGAATTGTCCATGCAGCAGGCCAGTGACGCCTTGCGCGAGCGGGCCGGCGACAGCGCCGAACCCTACCGCGCCGTGCTCAAGCAATTGCGCGACCGCCTGCGCGCGACGCGTGCCTGGGCGCATTCGGCCCTGACCAGCAGCCAGCCGGCCAGCGCCGAGGTACTGGTAGACAACCGCGACCTGATTGCGCCGCTGGAGCTGTGCTACCACTCGTTGCACGAATGCGGCATGGGCGTGATTGCCGAAGGCCCGCTGCTCGACTGCCTGCGTCGCGCCGTCACCTTCGGCTTGTTCCTCGGCCGCCTGGACGTGCGCCAGGACGCGGCCCGTCATCGTGATGCGCTCACCGAAATCACCGACTACCTGGGCCTGGGGCGTTATGCCGACTGGGACGAAGAGCAGCGCATTGAATTCCTCCAGGCCGAGCTGAAAAACCGCCGGCCGCTGCTGCCTGCGCATTTCAAACCGCAGGCGGATACCGCCGAAGTGCTGGCCACCTGCCGGGAAGTGGCGGCAGCACCGGCAGCCTCGCTGGGTTCCTATGTCATTTCCATGGCCGGTGCCGCCTCGGACGTGCTGGCGGTGCAGTTGCTGCTCAAAGAAGCCGGCCTGACCCGGCCGATGCGCGTAGTGCCGCTGTTCGAAACCCTGGCCGACCTTGACAATGCTGGCCCGGTGATGCAGCGCCTGCTGGGTCTGCCGGGCTACCGCGCTGGCCTGCGCGGCCCGCAGGAGGTAATGATCGGCTACTCCGACTCGGCCAAGGACGCCGGTACCACGGCTGCTGCCTGGGCGCAGTACCGGGCCCAGGAAAACCTGGTGCGCATCTGCGCCGAGCACCAGGTCGAACTGCTGCTGTTCCACGGCCGTGGCGGCACGGTCGGGCGCGGTGGTGGCCCGGCCCATGCGGCGATCCTGTCGCAACCACCCGGCTCAGTGGCGGGGCGTTTCCGCACTACCGAGCAGGGCGAGATGATCCGCTTCAAGTTCGGCTTGCCGGGCATTGCCGAGCAAAACCTCAACCTGTACCTGGCTGCCGTACTCGAAGCCACGCTGCTGCCACCCCCGCCACCGCAGCCAGCCTGGCGCGAGGTAATGGACCAACTGGCCGCCGATGGCGTCAAGGCTTACCGCAGCGTCGTGCGGGAAAACCCCGACTTTGTCGAGTACTTCCGCCAGTCGACGCCGGAACAGGAACTGGGGCGCCTGCCGCTCGGTAGCCGCCCGGCCAAGCGCCGCGCCGGTGGGATCGAAAGCCTGCGGGCCATCCCGTGGATTTTCGGCTGGACCCAGACCCGGCTGATGTTGCCGGCCTGGCTGGGCTGGGAGACCGCGCTGAGCAATGCCCTGGCGCGCGGCCAAGGTGAACTGCTGGCGCAGATGCGCGAGCAATGGCCATTCTTTCGCACCCGCATCGACATGCTGGAAATGGTGTTGGCCAAGGCCGATGCGCAAATCGCCGAGGCCTACGACGAACGTCTGGTGCAACCCCATCTGCTTGCTTTGGGTGTGCATCTGCGCGACCTATTGTCGCAGTCGTGCCAGGTGGTGCTGGGCCTGACCGGGCAACCGGTGCTACTGGCCCACAGCCCCGAGACGCTGGAATTCATCAGCTTGCGCAACACCTACCTGGACCCGCTGCACCGCCTGCAGGCCGAGTTGCTGGCCCGCTCGCGCAGCCGCGAAGCCGCTCTGGACAGCCCGTTGGAGCAGGCCTTGCTGGTGACCGTGGCGGGTATCGCCGCAGGCTTGCGTAACACCGGCTGAAGGCATGCCAGGGCCATGCCAGGTGTGTGCCGTGCAGGCCCGGTGCAAGGACGGGGAGGGAGGTTGCGCCGGGCGCAACCGCCTGCTTGGTCAGCCGCAAGTGGCGCATTCCTGCAACTTTGGGACGCTTGTCTGGCTGCCGGGCGCTGTGTATCTTGAGCAGCCTTCTGACCGATTTATGGTCATACCCGATTTTCCGGACTTGGCCCAGGTTGCCGAATCCATTGAATTTCATAAAAAAATTTGAGGAGCACGAGATGCGCGTAATTCTGCTGGGAGCTCCCGGGGCCGGTAAAGGTACTCAGGCAAAGTTCATCACCGAAAAGTTCGGTATCCCCCAGATCTCCACCGGTGACATGCTGCGTGCCGCCGTCAAGGCCGGCACCCCGCTGGGCCTGGAACTGAAGAAAGTCATGGATGCCGGCCAGCTGGTTTCCGACGAGCTGATCATCAGCCTGGTCAAGGAGCGCATCGCCCAGCCTGATTGCGCCAATGGCTGCCTGTTCGACGGTTTCCCTCGCACCATTCCGCAAGCCGAAGCCATGGTCGCTGCCGGTGTCGACATCGACGCCGTGGTCGAAATTGCCGTGGACGATGAAGAAATCGTCGGCCGCATGGCTGGCCGCCGCGTGCACCTGGCCTCGGGCCGTACCTACCACATTCAGTACAACCCGCCGAAAGTTGAAGGCAAGGACGACGTTACTGGCGAAGACCTGATCCAGCGCGACGACGACAAGGAAGAAACCGTTCGCCATCGCCTGTCGGTCTACCACAGCCAGACCAAGCCGCTGGTGGACTTCTACCAGAAGCTGTCGGCTGCCAATGCCGGCAAGCCGAAGTACAGCCACATCGAAGGCGTGGGTTCGGTTGCAGACATCACTGCCAAGGTCCTGGCAGCCCTGAGCTGATCCACACCTGACGCACCTCGACAACGGCCCGCTTGCGGGCCGTTGTTGTTTTGGGGCTTTGGCCTGACGCGGTCCCTGTAGGAGCGGCCTTGTGTCGCGATGGGGCGCGCAGCGGCCCCAAAATTTCAGCTTCGCCGCAAAAATTGCCGGGGCCGCTTTGCGGCCCATCGCGACACAAGGCCGCTCCTACAGGGACCGCGTCAGGCTGAGGGCAATGCCCACACAGCGGCCCCCTCGGGACACATCGCCGCCGCTGCTCTATACTGCCGCTCTTTTCATTCGCACCTGGATACCTGTTCGATGACCACCCTGCTGGCCCTGGATACCGCCACCGAAGCCTGTTCCGTCGCGCTGTTGCATGACGGCAAGGTAACCAGCCATTACGAGGTGATCCCGCGCATGCATGCCCAGAAGCTGCTGCCGATGATCAAGCAGCTGCTGGCCGACGCTGGCGTGGCGCTGAATGCGCTGGACGCCATTGCCTTTGGCCGTGGCCCGGGCGCGTTCACCGGTGTGCGTATCGCCATCGGCGTGGTCCAGGGCCTGGCCTTCGCTCTCGAGCGCCCGGTGCTGCCGGTCTCCAACCTGGCCGCGCTGGCCCAGGGCGCGATGCGCGAACACGGTGCACAGCAGGTGGCGGCAGCCATCGATGCACGCATGGATGAAGTGTACTGGGGCTGCTACCAGGCCACGGCCGGCGAAATGCGCCTGGTCGGCCGCGAGGCCGTATTGCCGCCCGAGCAGGTTGCCCTGCCTGAAGGTAGCCATGGCGAGTGGTTCGGCGCCGGTACCGGCTGGGGCTATGCCGAGCGCCTGGCGGTACAGGCCGCGGCAAGCAATGCCTGCGCCTTGCCAAATGCGCTGGACGTACTCAGCCTGGCCAGCTTCGCCTGGGCACGTGGCGAGGCAATCGACGCCGAACAGGCGCAACCGGTCTACCTGCGCGATAATGTCGCTACGCCCAAGAAGCACTGAGTGCTGTTCGTCGGTTTGCGTTGGCGATACTAAAACCTTCTGTGCGATCTGTGGTCCAGTTATCACTTAAGCATTAGCGACGGAACCCTGATGCTGCTAAATTGCCATCATTGGTCCTGAGTGCTCATGCCATGCGTATCGACGGTTTCTCATCGCAGTCCTACCCGATCAAGCGCGCCCCGCGCAAGGCAGCGGTGCGTGACGAGGCCATTGATGATGCTGAGCTGATCGAAGAAACCGAAGCGGCTGCGCAGGAAACCACCGCCCGCCGTCGCAGCGGTGGCCTGCCAGCCCGCCAGCAGGACATGGTGTTCCCCCGCGCCCGAGACCGGCGCACCGCCAACGCACTGGCCAGCTACCTGAGCACTGCCGGTTTTACCGACTGGGACATGGAAGTACTGGGGCTCGACCTGTACATTTGATGGATGAGTCCATCACCACTGCCTTACTTTCTCGGTTGCCCGTCATGGAGTGAAAACGCCTGGCGCGACTACTTGTACCCCGCCGACGCCAGCACCGGCCAGATGCTGGGCTTCTACAGCCAGGTGTTCAATGCGGTCGAGGGCAACACCACGTTCTATGCGCGGCCCGCGCCCGGCACCATCGCCCGCTGGGCGCAGGTGATGCCCGAGCACTTTCGTTTCACCGCCAAGTTCCCCCGCGACATCAGCCACGAAGGCGACCTGCGCGATCAACTTGAGCCGGCCTTTGACTTTACCCGGCTGATGGCCCCGCTGGGCCAGCGCGTAGCGCCTTACTGGCTGCAGTTGCCGGCCCAATTCGGCCCCGCACGCCTGGGCGAGCTTTGCCATTTTCTTGATGAGATAGCCGTGCCGGTGGCCGTGGAAGTGCGCAACCCGGCGTTTTTCGCCAAGGGTGAAGAGGAACGGTTGCTCAACCGCCTGCTGCACGAGCGTGGCGTCGAGCGCATTTGCCTCGACCCGCGCGCGCTGTTCAGTTGCACCTCGCGCGAGCCTGCCGTGCTGCATGCGCAGTCGAAGAAGCCCAAGGTACCGCCGCGCCCTGCAGCCTTCAGCCAGCACCCGCAGGTGCGCTTCATCGGTCATCCGCAACTGGATGCCAACGAGGCGTTTCTCACCCCTTGGGTGGATAAGGTGGCCGGCTGGATCGAGGAAGGTCGCAGCCCCTACATCTTCCTGCATACCTCGGACAACCGACTGGCAGCGGCCCTGGCCAAGCGTTTCCACCAGCGCCTGATGCAGCGCTTGCCAGGCCTTGCAGCGCTGCCGGAATTGCCGCGCGCCCCTGAGGTCGAACAACTGGGTCTACTCTGACCTTTCCCCGACTGCTGGAGGTTCAACCATGGATGTGCAAACCCTGCGAGCCGAAGCCTTCAAGGCCCTGCACGAGCGCGATGGCGCGTTCGTCATCCCCAACCCATGGGATGCCGGGTCAGCGAAGCTGCTGGCCAGCCTGGGCTTCGAAGCGCTGGCCACTACCAGTGCCGGCCTGGCCTTCAGCCTGGGGCGCCCGGATGCCGAAGGTGCCTTGAGCCTCGACGATACCCTGGACAATGCCGGCGAAATCGTCGACGCCACCGCCTTGCCGGTTGCCGCCGACTTGGAGAACGGCTTTGGTGACTTGCCCGAGGACTGCGCACAAACCATTCTGCGCGCCGCCGAGGTTGGCCTGGTAGGCGGTTCCATCGAAGATGCCAGTGGCCGGAGTGACGCGCCCATCTATGACTTCGGCCTGGCCGTGGAGCGCGTGCGTGCTGCAGTGCAGGCCGCCCGTAGCCTGCCATTCCCCTTTACCCTGTGCGCCCGCGCAGAAAACCTGCTGCATGGGCGTATGGACCTGGATGACACCATCCTGCGCCTGCAAGCTTATGCCGAGGCAGGCGCCGACGTGCTCTACGCCCCTGGGCTGCGTACCGTCGAGGAAGTGCGCGCGGTGGTACAGGCCGTCGCCCCGCGGCCGGTGAACGTGCTGATGGGCATGGCCGGCGTGCCACTGAGCGTCAACCAGTTGCAAGACCTGGGCGTACGCCGCATCAGCGTTGGCTCATCGCTGGCCCGTGCGGCGCTCGGAGCCTTCCGCCGGGCCGCCCTGGAAATCCGTGATGAGGGCACGTTCGGCTACGGCGAGCAGGCGCTGCCGTTCGCCCAGCTCAACGACCTGTTCCGCCGCTGATGCGGGGCGTGCTGGCGCTGCTGGCTGGCCTGCTGCTACTGGCTGGCCTGGCCTGGCACTTCGGCTGGCGCCTGCCCGCGGTGTGGAACCCGTGGGCGCCGTTGGACGTGCGCCAACCGCCCAACCTGCTGACAACTTACAAGCTTGCGCGGCTGCGCGATGACCCGGCGCTGTGCCGCCAAGCACTGGAAACCAGCCAGCTACGCTACCGGGCGCAGGCCGACAGCGCGGCCTCGGCCAATTGCCCGCTGCAAAATGTATGGCGTATCGAAGGTGGCCAGGCGCGCCTCAGCAGCAGCTTCCTGGCCAGTTGCCCGCTGGCGGTGGCCTATGCGCTGTTCGAAAAGCATGGCTTGCAGCCGCTGGCACAGCGGGTGCTGGGCCAGCCGGTAACACAGGTCGACCACCTGGGTAGCTTTGCCTGCCGCAACGTCTACCACCGCAAGCAAGGCCGACTGAGCCAGCACGCCACGGCCAATGCCCTGGACATCAGCGGTTTTCGCCTGCAGGACGGCCAGCGCATCGTATTGGCGCGTGACTGGCAGGCGGGCGGGCAGAAGGCGGAGTTTTTGCGTGAGGTGCAGCAGGCGGCGTGCGAAAGCTTCAGCACGGTATTGGGGCCGGATTACAACGCTGCGCACCACAACCACGTTCACCTGGACATGGGGCGCTGGCAGGTCTGTCGCTAGCCTCAGGCGTAAGCGCGGACGTTGTTCAGCACCACCGGGCGTGCCCAGTGGATGTCGAATTCAAGGTCGTTCTGCTGTTTGGCCAGGGTGGCATCGTCGAACGGTTCCGGGGCTGGGTCCAGCAGGTTGCTTTCAAGCTCGGCGATCGGCAGGAACAACGAACGTGGGGTCGGGCCTGGGCCAGGCTCGGCGATCAGCTGGCCCTGGCTCATCACCACCGGGCGCAGCCAGCTGTTGTTGATGTCCAGCTGGCGTTGCTGCTCGATCAGTTCCATGGCGCTGAACGGCTCAGGGGCCGGTGGCAGCAGCTTGGCTTCCAGCTCGGCCTTGGGCAGGAACAGCGGTTCGGGCGGTGCGACTACGGTGTCCTGCACCGGGCAGGCGCGCTGGGCGTCGATCATGGCCAGCGCGCGGGCGCCGCCGATGGGTTCGCCGCTGTCGTGGTCATACTGTACGAACGACTGGCTGACGCTGTCTGCCGGCTCTTCCTGCTGCTCGGCCATGGCCCGGGCAAAAAAATCCTGCCACAGGTGGCTGACGCCCCCGAGTGCCTGGGTGTTGTGCTGACTGTAGTTGCCGACTGGCGACAAATAGGTCAAGCCGATGGGAAGAGTATCTGACATGGCAGTCGCGCGCGTTGTGCTCTGGCAGAATAGCGGGATATTGCCTGTATCGGCCGTGATGGCCGTTACATGAGGGGCTGGGTTCAATTTCTAGGTGTGAATGATGGAAGAGCAGGGCACAGGTATCCGGGTCGAGGCGCTGTCGGCTGAATTCGAGGCGCAGGCCGCCGCGTGGGCCGAGCGCCTGGCGCTGCCATTGCAGGACGAGGACGCCGGTTTTGCCGTGCAGGTGGGCGTTGATGGCTTGCAGATCCAGCAATTGGGCCCGCAGGCACCGGGGCCGGTGCGGGTGGACTTCGTCGAAGGGCAGGCTGCGCACCGGCGCCAGTTCGGCGGTGGCAATGGGCAGATGATCGCCAAGGCGGTGGGCATCGCCCAAGGCGTGCGGCCGCAGGTGCTGGATGCCACGGCAGGGCTAGGCAAAGACGCGTTCGTGCTGGCCAGCCTGGGCTGCCAGATGACCCTGATCGAGCGCCAGCCGCTGATTGCCGCGTTGCTGGAGGATGGCCTGGCGCGCGCCCGGCTGGATGAAGAGGTGGGGCCGATTGTCGGGCGCATGCGCCTACTGACCGGTAATGCCATCGAACGCATGCGCAGTTGGGAAGGCGAGGCGCCGCAGGTCATCTACCTTGACCCGATGTTCCCGCACCGCGACAAGAGCGCGCTGGTGAAAAAGGAAATGCGCGTGTTCCGGCCCTTGGTCGGGGATGACCTGGACGCCCCGGCGCTACTTGAAGCTGCCCTGGCACTGGCAAGCCACCGGGTGGTGGTGAAGCGCCCGCGCAAGGCGCCGATCATCGACGGGCCGAAGCCGAGCCATAGCCTGGAAGGCAAGTCGAGCCGGTATGACATCTACCCGAAGAAGGCCCTGAAGGCCTGACCGGCTAGTACGGTCATTGTAGGAGCGGCTTTAGCCGCGAACACCGGCAACGCCGGTGCCATCCACCGCGTCGCCTGCTTCGCGGGTAAACCCGCTCCTACAATGACCGCGCTCGGCTGAGCTGTCATTTCTGCCAGTAGCAAATTTTTGGCTGGGGGAGCGAACATATCGAACATTCAATCCTCATCAAGGTTAATGTTCATGCTGCCTCTTCCCGATACCCATCAAAATAGGCGCCAGCTTTTTTACTGTAACGGCAAGATCTCTACTGAGATGAGTGGCGAAGCCCGCTGGCGTTTCCTTCAGGGCAATGGCCTGATACTGGCTCAGAATAACCACAAGATTCCGGGCCTACCTAGCACGCTGGTGGCGTGCGACCAGCAGCGCTCGGTATTGTCTATGCATGAGGGGATAGCTGCTGAGTCGCAGGCTTATTCTCCCTATGGGCATCACATCCAAGGGAACGTTTTACTGTCCTTGCTTGCCTTCAATGGCGAGCGTCGGGATGCAGTTACGGGGAATTATCACCTGGGGAATGGCTACAGGCAGTTTAGTCCGGTCATGATGCGGTTTTGCTCCCCGGACAGCTGGAGCCCGTTTGGGGCGGGTGGTCTGAATGCATATGGATATTGTGGGGGAGATCCCGCAAACCGTATTGACCCGACGGGGCACTTCTGGGGGATTGGAAAATTCTTTAGAAGACTGTTTGGCATGAAGCCGAAGACGTCAAAGAAGGTGAATATCAAGAACTCTGTTGCTAGTGAAAATATAACACAAGAAAAACAGTATGTTGTTGGCAAGTTGGTGGCTGCATCGCCTGGTCGCTCTAGTGTGTCGTCTGTGCTGGGTTTTAATGATGAGTTTGTCGCCGGGCAGTTTGAAATTTTAGATCGGATTCAATATAAATCATCAAATTCGAATGTAGTGTCTAAAGCTATAAAATCCTCAGTCTCTTGGCCGGATGTGGCGCAAGGGAATAACTCTGTACGCTCCTTGGATAGGAGTGAGTCGCGTAAGACGGCCTCTCTTGAAGTTCTTGTTAGAGAGTTGGATATTCTTAATGAGCAGACGAGAGGGGGAGGGTCGACTGCGGATATGCGACTGGCAGACAGATTGCGGAACAGAATAGAACAGGTAACT
The DNA here is from genome assembly GCF_044900445.1 of Pseudomonas sp. NPDC089407. Classification (NCBI taxonomy): domain Bacteria; kingdom Pseudomonadati; phylum Pseudomonadota; class Gammaproteobacteria; order Pseudomonadales; family Pseudomonadaceae; genus Pseudomonas; species Pseudomonas sp. NPDC089407. The sequence goes on along the minus strand of NZ_JBJDNB010000005.1, from coordinate 35,135 downwards.
TTTGGGCAGTAGATTAAGTCGCCTTTGTGGGGGCGTATTAGGGTATGCAAACTTGAATTTCGATCTACTGTGTTAGCTACTTTCGTGGGGCAAGAAAGTAGCGCTCCTTACAGTTGACTAAAAAATTCGAGTAGTTCCAGAATTGTCGCAATCCTCAATACTGGAACGCCCGCAAGAACACCCCCACCACCTCGCGCACATGCGCCTCGGCCTCTTCACCTTCCAGCGGCCCCGCACAGCCCAGCAACAAGCGATAATCCGGCGCACCCTTGACCAAACAGAAAAAGTGCTCCGCCGCCCGCAGCGGGTTATCGACACGCAGTAACCCGCGCTCATCCGCGCCACGCAGCAGCGCTTCCATCCCGGCCAGCACACGCTTGGGCCCGGCTTCGTAGAAATACTCGCCAAAGCTCGGGTCCTGGCTGCCCTGAGCCATGATCAGGCGGCTGAGCTTGACCGCTTCGTCGCTGCTGATCAGTGCCTGGAAGCCGCGGGCGATGGACAGCAGCACCTCTTCCACCGGCGCCCCTGCGGGGTACTCGAACAGCAGGTCGGGCAGCTGTAACTGACAAGTGGCCATGACCGCCGAGCAGAACAGGGTCTGCTTGTCGGTGAAGTGGCTGTACACGGTGAGCTTTGAAACACCTGCCGCCGCAGCGACCGCATCCATGCTGGTGTTGGCGTAGCCAAGGCTTAAGAACAGCGACTTGGCCGCTTCAAGAATCGCCTCGCGCTTGGCCAGGTCCTTGGGCCGGCCCGGGCCGATGGGTGCGTCGTTGGACATTGTGGTCTGCATCTGGTTGAAGAATCGCTCATTTTAACGGGTCAGGGGCCATCCGGCTAAAGCCAGGTTGAATATCTGGAAAAGGGTATCGAGCTTGCGTCAGTGGCGGTCGAGTTGGCAGTTGTTTGGCGGGAGGGTTGCAGCGCCTGTGAGATCGAGCGCCGCCCGCGCGGCGCTTCGCGGCACAAGGCCGCTCCCACATCTGTTTCGGGCCAGTCTCTCCTGTGAGGTCAACTCTGTCCGCCTTGTTTGTTCCATTCGATATTGAGGGTGCCGCTGCTGCTTATCGTTTTACAGCCATGCACCCAGGGTGCGCGCACCTCTGGCACAGGAATGACTGGCCCGAAACAAATGTGGGAGCGGCCTTGTGCCGCGAAGCGCCGCGCGGGCGGCGCTCGACCTCACAGGCGCTGCAAACTTAAAGCCCTACACCCGGGGCACCACACCCCTCAGCCATCTCCCCGCAAAAACCACCCGTCACACCCTTCCCGGCACCGCTCGCCTGACTTAATATACCCGCCAGTACAAATATTCGAAGTGCCCTCCGGGAAAGGATTCATCATGTTGCGCCATGCCTTGTCCATCGCCTTGCCTGCCGCCGCTGCCCTGCTTCTGGCGGCATGCGGCCAGGAAGCCGCCCCGCCTGCCGCGCCACGCCCGGCGCTGGTGGTGCAGCCGCAGCCAGCCGCCGCCGCTGCCGACAGTTACCCCGGTGAAGTGCGCGCGCGCTTCGAGCCGGAACTGGCCTTCCGCATTGGCGGCAAGGTCAGCAAGCGCCTGGTCGAAGAGGGGCAGCGGGTCAAGGCCGACCAGGCGCTGGCCGAGCTGGACCCACAGGACGTGCGCCTGCAACTGGAAGCCAACCGCGCCCAGATGGCAGCTGCCGAGGCCAACCTGTCGCTGGTGCGCGCCGAGCGCGACCGCTACCAGAAGCTGCTGGACCGGCAGATGGTCAGCCACTCCCAGTACGACAATGCCGAAAACCTGTACCGTGCAGGCCTTGCCCGCCTGAAGCAGGCCAAGGCCGAATTCGACGTGGCCGGCAACCAGGCCGACTATGCCGTGCTGCGCGCACCGCAGGCCGGGGTGATTGCCAAGCGCCAGGTCGAAGTGGGCCAGGTGGTCGCCGCCGGCCAGACCGTGTTCACCCTGGCCGCCGATGGCGAGCGGGAAGTGGCCATCAGCTTGCCGGAGCAGCAGTTCGCCCGCTTCGCCGTAGGCCAGGCAGTGAGTGTGGAGCTGTGGTCGCACCCGCAGGAGCGCTTCCAGGGGCGCATCCGCGAGCTGTCGCCGGCCGCCGACCCGCGTTCGCGTACCTTTGCCGCGCGCATCGCCTTTACCACGGCGGCCACGCCGGCTGAGCTGGGCCAGAGCGCCCGCGTATTCATCGCCCATGATGGGCTGATCCCGCTGGCCGTGCCGCTTTCGGCGATTACTGCGGAGAACGGCCAGGCCTATGTCTGGCGGGTGAACAAGGACAGCCGCCTGGAGCGGGCCGTGGTGCGCCTGGGGGCCTATGGCAGCGAAAGCGTGCCGGTGCTCGAGGGCCTTGCCCCGGGTGACTGGGTAGTTGCCGCTGGCGGCCATGTGCTGCGTGAGGGGCAGCAGGTACGCCCCGTGGACCGTAGCAACCGCGTCGTGAACCTGACGGCCAAGGAGTAAGTCCCGATGGGTTTCAACCTTTCTGCCTGGGCGCTGCGCAACCGCCAGATCGTCCTGTTCCTGATGATTTTGCTGGCAGCCATCGGCGCCATGTCCTACACCAAGCTCGGCCAGAGCGAAGACCCGCCATTCACCTTCAAGGCCATGGTCATTCGTACGCTGTGGCCGGGTGCGACTGCCGAGGAAGTGTCGCGCCAGGTGACCGAGCGCATCGAGAAGAAGCTGATGGAAACCGGCGAGTACGAGAAGATCGTCTCGTTCTCCCGCCCCGGCGAATCGCAAGTCACCTTCATGGCCCGCGACTCGTTGCATTCAAAGGATATCCCCGAGCTGTGGTACCAGATCCGCAAGAAGGTCGCGGACATCCGCCACACCTTGCCGCCGGAGATCCAGGGGCCGTTCTTCAACGACGAGTTCGGTACCACCTTCGGCAATATCTATGCGCTGACCGGCGAAGGTTTCGACTATGCCGTGCTCAAGGATTACGCCGACCGTATCCAGATCCAGCTGCAGCGGGTCAAGGACGTGGGCAAGGTCGAGCTGATCGGCCTGCAGGACGAAAAGGTCTGGATCGAGCTGTCCAACCTCAAGCTGGCCACCCTCGGCGTACCGCTGGAAGCGGTGCAGCAGGCCCTGCAGGAGCAGAACGCAGTCAGCACTGCCGGCTTCTTTGAAACCCCCAGCGAGCGCCTGCAACTGCGCGTGAGCGGGCGCTTCGACAGCGTCGAGCAGATTCGCCAGTTCCCCATTCGCGTGGGTGACCGCACCTTCCGTATCGGTGATGTCGCCGAAGTGCACCGGGGCTTCAACGACCCACCCGCACCGCGCATGCGCTTCATGGGCGAAGATGCCATTGGCCTGGCGGTGTCGATGAAGGATGGCGGCGATATCCTGGTGCTGGGCAAGGCCCTGGAAGGCGAGTTCGACCGGCTGGCGCACAACCTGCCGGCCGGCATGGAGCTGCGCAAGGTCTCGGACCAGCCGGCGGCGGTCAAGGCCGGTGTGGGCGAGTTTGTCCAAGTGCTGGTCGAGGCGCTGGTCATCGTGTTGCTGGTGAGCTTCTTTTCCCTGGGGCTGCGCACTGGCCTGGTGGTGGCGCTGGCCATCCCGCTGGTGCTGGCCATGACCTTTGCTGCCATGCACTACTTTGGCATCGGCCTGCACAAGATCTCCCTGGGTGCACTGGTACTGGCCCTGGGCTTGCTGGTGGACGACGCGATCATTGCGGTGGAGATGATGGCGATCAAGATGGAACAGGGCTACGACCGCCTAAAGGCGGCCAGTTATGCCTGGACCAGCACGGCCTTCCCGATGCTCACCGGCACCCTGATCACCGCAGCAGGTTTTCTGCCGATTGCCACTGCAGCCTCCAGTACCGGCGAATACACCCGCTCGATTTTCCAGGTGGTGACCATCGCCTTGCTGACCTCGTGGGTAGCGGCCGTAGTGTTCGTGCCCTACCTTGGCGAGCGCCTGTTACCAGACCTTGCCAAGCTGCATGCCGCCCGCCATGGCAAGGATGGCCATGCACCCGACCCGTACGCCACGCCGTTCTACCAGCGCGTGCGACGGGTGGTGGAGTGGTGCGTGCGGCGGCGCAAGACGGTGATCCTGCTGACCATTGCCGCGTTTGTCGGCAGCATTCTGTTGTTCCGCTTCGTGCCTCAGCAGTTCTTCCCCGCCTCCGGTCGCCCGGAGCTGATGGTCGACCTGAAGCTGGCCGAAGGCGCCTCGCTGGCCAATACCGCTGAGCGGGTCAAGCAGCTGGAAGCGCTGCTCAAGCAGCAGGATGGCATCGACAACTACGTGGCCTACGTGGGCACCGGTTCGCCGCGTTTCTACCTGCCGCTGGACCAGCAACTGCCGGCGGCCAGTTTTGCCCAGTTCGTGGTGCTGGCCAAGTCGATGGAAGACCGCGAGCGCCTGCGTAGCTGGCTGATCGACACTGTCGACCAGCAGTTCCCCGACCTGCGCGCCCGTGTTACCCGCCTGGAAAACGGCCCACCCGTGGGTTACCCGGTGCAGTTCCGGGTCACCGGCGAGCACATCGAAAAGGCCCGCGCCTTGGCCCGCGAAGTGGCCGACAAGGTGCGCGAGAACCCGCATGTGGTGAACGTGCACCTGGACTGGGAGGAGCCGAGCAAGGCGGTGTTCCTTGAGATCGACCAGGACCGTGCGCGGGCGCTGGGCGTGAGTACCGCACACTTGTCGAGCTTCCTGCAAAGCTCGCTGATCGGCACCACCGTCAGCCAGTACCGCGAGGACAACGAGCTGATCGAGATCCTGCTGCGCGGTACCCAGCAGGAGCGCAGCGAGCTGGGCAACCTCGGCAGCCTGGCGTTGCCGACCGACAACGGCCAGAGCGTGGCGCTGTCGCAGGTGGCGACCCTGGAGTACGGCTTTGAGGAAGGCATCATCTGGCACCGCAACCGCTTGCCGACGGTGACCGTGCGCGCCGATATCTACGACAAGGAGCAGCCGGCGACGCTGGTGAAGCAAATCGAGCCGACCTTGCAAGAGATCCGCGCCAAGCTGCCGGATGGCTACCTGCTGGAGGTGGGCGGCACGGTGGAGGACTCCGAGCGCGGGCAAAAGTCGGTGAATGCCGGCATGCCGCTGTTCATCGTGGTGGTGCTGAGCTTGCTGATGATTCAGCTGCGCAGCTTCTCGCGCACGGTAATGGTGTTCCTCACCGCACCGCTGGGGCTGATTGGCGTGACCCTGTTCCTGCTGGTGTTCCGCCAGCCGTTCGGCTTTGTCGCGATGCTGGGCACCATTGCCCTGGCGGGGATGATCATGCGCAACTCGGTGATTCTGGTGGACCAGATCGAGCAGGACATCGCTGCGGGGATGGAGCGTTGGCAGGCGATCATCGAGGCCACTGTGCGGCGCTTCCGGCCGATCGTGCTGACCGCACTGGCGGCGGTGCTGGCCATGATCCCGTTGTCGCGCAGCGTGTTCTACGGGCCGATGGCGGTGGCGATCATGGGTGGGTTGATCGTGGCTACGGCGCTGACCTTGTTGTTCCTGCCGGCGCTGTATGCGGCGTGGTTCAGGGTGAAGAAGGGCTGACACCGCAGGGGAGGGCTTCGCCCTCCTATCGCGACACAAGGCCGCTCCTACAGGCGATCGCACCTCCATGAGGGATTGCGTTCCGGTGTAGGAGCGGCCTTGTGTCGCGAAAGGGCTGCGCAGCAGCCCCCAGGGCCATCACAGGGCGCCAAAGACCTTCTTGGCCAGGCTGGTAGCCGCAGCCGCCGGGTTCTGGCGAATGCTCTGTTCCTGCTTGCCGATCATCTCGAACAGGCCATCCAGCGCCTTCTCGGTTACGTAGTTTTCGATATTGGCGTCATCCTTGACCAGCCCCAGGCCTTTGGCCTGGGCGGCGAAGGCATTGTACTGCTGGGCCACGCCAACCTTGTCGGTGGCCTGCTTGACGATTGGCAGGAACTTGGCGCGGATCTGCTCGCGGCTGCTCTTGTTCAGGTACTGGGTAGCCGACTCGTCACCGCCGCTGAGGATGCCCTTGGCATCGGTCACGCTCATGTTCTTCACGGCATCCACCAGAATCGCCTGGGCCTGCGGCACGGCAGCCTCGGCCGCCTTGTTCATGCTGGTTTCCAGGGCTTCGACCTGTTCACCCTTGCCGAACATTTTCATTGCCTTGGCGGCCTTGCCCAGGTTGCCCGGCAGTTCGATGCGCACGTCCGGGTTGTTGCTGAAACCGCCCGGGGTACTCAGTTGCTTGACGGCCAACTGCGCACCTTGGGTCAGGGCATCCTTCAGGCCGCCGGTGGCGTCTTTCTGGCTAAGGTCGCCCAGCGACAGGGCCAGGGCGCTGGCCGACAGCAGCAGGCCGGCGCACAGGGTGGTGAAGCGCAGGGAAGTGCGGATCATGAAGCTTTCCTTGTGGAGAGGTAGTGTTGCGGATTTTCCCGGCTGGTGAGGGGTTGTCAATCGTTGGCTGCAGGTCTTCGCCGTTGGTCTTGCAGCGCCTGGGAGATCGAGCGCCGCCCGCGCGGCGCATCGCGGGGCAAGCCCGCTCCCACATTTGTTGCAACGTGGCCATGCCTGTGGGAGAGGTGTTGTAAGGCTTGAGACATGTGGGGCGGCATTGGTGCCAACCCAGAAATCCAGTCAGCCCGCCAGGCTGGCAACCATGGCCTGACAGGTTTGGCACGTTGCAACAAATGTGGGAGCGGGCTTGTCCCGCGATGCGCCGCGCGGGCGGCGCTCGATCTCACAGGCGATGAAAATGCTGTGGCGGACACCCATCAGAGGCAGAGGTCTCCAGGCCGTCCTCACGGTGCAACGCCACCTGACGGATCGACAGGCGCAGTTCTGCCGACAGCACACGCTTGGCTACCCCCTCGGCCAGCTCGCCAAGCTTGTCGTGGTAACCCAGCTTGCCGTGCGCGTCGGCATGCAGCACGCCTTGCTCGAGCAAGGTCTGGATAAAGTGGCGGAACAACGTCTTGTCGAAGAACTCCGGTGCATTCAGGCCATGCAGGATGGAAAGGCGCTGGGCCATCATCACGCACAGGTCTTCCAGCTCTTCGGCGCTCAGGCTGTTCTGCCCGCTGTTGAGCAGCAGCGAGGTGGCCATGTAGAAACGCTGCAGGGTCTGGGTGATGGTGCGGGCGAGCAGGGTCAGCAACACGAACTGCCGCGAACTGGGCGCCGGGCGCACGTATACATCGTTGTCCTGGCGCAACAGGCCCTGTTCGACTAGCGCGGCCAGCCATTGGTCAATGACCTCGTCCAGCTGCTCGGGTGTCCAGCGCAGGAACAGTTCGGCCTGCAGGTACGGGTACAGCGCGTGCACGTACTGGCCCAGCAGTTCACGGCTCATCCGCGAGCTGCTGAGGAAGAAGCTGGCCAGCAGCGCCGGCAGGGCAAAGATGTGCAGCACGTTGTTGCGGTAGTAGGTCATCAGCACCGCGTTGCCTTCATCCAGGTACAGGATGCGGCCCAGGGCGTCCTTCTGCTCGGCGACCAGGTTCATGCTGCGTACATGCGCAATCAGCGCTGCACCGTCGCCGTCGGGCAGGGTGGTGTGCGGCGAGTAAGGCACCTGGCGCAGCAGCGCCAGGTACAGGTCGAGCACGCGGGTCAGGGCGCGTTCGTCCAGGGCCAGGCGGCTGGTGGACAGCAGCGCCAGGGCCACCAGGTTGACCGGGTTTATCGCAGCCGCTTCATTGAGGTGACGGGCCACGGTCTCGCCCAGGCGGGTGGTAGTCGCATTGAGCCAGTCCGGGCGGTACTGCGGGCCGTGGTCCTGTTCGCGCCAGCCGGGCTGCTGCTGGTCGAGGAAACCGGCCAGGCGGATCGGTTCGCCGAAGTTGACATAGACCTGGCCAAAGCGCTGCTTGAGCGCCCCGAACACTTTGAAGATGTCGAATACCGATTCCTTCTTCTTGCTGGCACCGCGCAGCTCACCCAGGTAGGTGCGGCCTTCGAGCACGCGCTCGTAGCCGATGTACACCGGCACGAACACGATTGGCGTGCGCGACGAGCGCAGGAAGCTGCGCAGGGTGATGGCCAGCATCCCGGTGCGCGGTTGCAGCATGCGCCCGGTGCGCGAGCGGCCGCCTTCGACGAAGTACTCGACCGGGAACCCTTTGGTGTACAGGGTGTGCAAGTACTCGTTGAACACAGCGGTGTACAGCGGGTTGCCCTTGAACGTGCGGCGCATGAAGAACGCGCCGCCACGGCGCAACAGGTTGCCCACCACCGGCATGTTGAGATTGATGCCCGCTGCCACGTGCGGCGGGGTGAGGCCATTGCGAAACAGCAGGTATGACAGCAGCAGGTAGTCGATGTGGCTGCGGTGGCACGGCACGTAGATCACTTCGTGGCCGGGCGCGATGCTTTGCACCTGTTCGATGTGCTTGACCTTGATGCCGTCGTAGATCTTGTTCCAGAACCAGCTCAATACCACTTCAAGAAAGCGGATGGCGGTGTAGGTGTAGTCCGAGGCGATCTCGTTGCCGTAGCGTAGGGCCTGGGCTTCGGCCTTGGCCAGCGGCAGGTTTTCGCGCTGCGCCTCGTCGACGATGGCCTGGCGTACCAGCGGGGCGTGGACCAGGCCTTTGACCAGGTTGCGCCGGTGCGAGATGTCCGGGCCGATGACGGCGGTCTTGAGGTTGCGAAAATGCACGCGCATCAGGCGCTGGGCCATGCGTACGGTGCGCTCGTGGCCCTTGTTGTGTTGCACCAGGTCGCGCAGGTGAATCGGCGCGGAGAACTGCACCCGGGTCTTGCGCCCCAGGATCAGCACGGTCAGCAGCCGGCGCAGGCGCCCGGTCACCGCCCAGCTGTCGGCGAACAGCAGTTTCCACGGGCTGGATTCGCTGGCCGGGGTCTGGCCCCAGAACACGCTGACCGGAATGATCTGCGCATCTTCCTCGGCATGCTGGCTGATGGCAGCCACCAGGCGCTCAAGTGTGGGCGGGGCACCGCGCTTGTCCTGGCGGCCGAGCCAGTCCGGGTCGGGGGTCAGGTAGAAGAACGCGGCGGGCTCTTGCAGTGGCCCGACCGCGACCGGCAGCACCGGGCGCGGCAGCCCTGCCTTGGTGCACTCGTGGTCGAGTACGGCCAGGTCGGTGAGCGCCGGTGACGGCAGGGCATAGAACACTGGCCGGCTGCGGTCCAGGTTCAATGACATGGAAGACTGGTTGATGGTCTCGGAGCGCACCCACAGGTACAACAGGCGACGCAGGGCGCCGAAAATCAGGCGGCGCAGGGGGGAACGGGTCATGGGGTGTGTGCCCTGGGTGTGATGTTCAGGTGAGTATCCAGCTATTTAGTCTGCCGTATGTGCGTAAGTTCAGCAAAAATCGGCCAACAGCGGGACCGTCATCAATTTTTTTTGTTCTGTGTCATATACTCGGCCTGCCACTTGCAGGATATTTCGGCAAGCGGCGTTGGTACGGGGCAGGTGTCCCCTTGCCTACAAGGCGATTTTCACAATAAAAATCCGGAGTAGTTCAGATGTCGTCTCGTGAGACTGGGAATGTAAAGTGGTTCAACGATGCCAAGGGTTATGGCTTCATTCAGCGCGAAGGTGGTGCGGATGTGTTCGTCCACTATCGGGCGATTCGCGGTGAGGGGCATCGTACCCTGGTCGAAGGGCAGCGGGTGGAATACGCCTGCGTGCAGGGCCAGAAAGGCCTGCAAGCCGAAGACGTAGTGGGCCTCTGAGCCTTAAGCTATAGGCTTCAAGCTGCAAGTGACCGTGTACTTGCAGCCTGATGCGATCCCGCTTGCAGCTTGCAGCTCAAGAAGTACGCCAGGTGATTTCCTCTTCACCGTCGGCACTGATGCGGACCCAGCGGTCGGCATCTTCTTCCCCGTCTTCTTCCACCCAGCCACCCGGCGCGCAGCGCACTTCCACGCCCAGTGCGGCGAATGCGGCGCGGGCGCAGGCGACGTCATCGGCCCATGGCGTCTGGTCGCTTTCCAGGTACAGGCTGTTCCATTTCCCTACAGCCTTCGGTAACCAAGTGACCGGAATGTTACCGGCTTGGCATTTGAAGGTATGGCCTTTCTGCTGCCATTCGCTGCACGGGCCGACGGCCTGGGCGAGCCACTCGGCAATCTGCTTGTGGTCGACGTCGGCGTCCTTCAGGTAAATCTCGATATCAGGTTGGCGCATAAGGGCTCCGGTTGTGCTCAGTCTTGGCGCACGAAATAGTCATAACGCATGGAAACCGTAACCTCGAACGGCTCGGGCTGGTCGATCACCCGCGCACGTTTTTCGGCGCTGGCGCGCCAGCCGTGCGGGGTCATGGCCAGCAGGTCGGCGCGGGCCTTAGGCGCGGCAAGGCTCAGGCGGAATTCGAGGGTTTCGCTGTGGGCATGGGCCATGCCTTCAGGCACCAGGGCCAGGTGCTTGTCGTCAGCATAAGGGCGTACTTCATCGTAGAGCACTTCGCGCAGCTCCATCAGGTGGCCGCTGGTCGGGCCAACGCGCATCAGGCCACCGCCGGGGCTGAGCAGGCGCTTGGCCTCGGCCCAGTCCAGCGGGCTGAACACGCTGGCGATGAACTGGCAACTGGCGTCGGCCAGTGGCACGCGGGCCATGCTGGCAACCATCCAGGTCACTTCCGGCGCGCGGCGGCAGGCACGCTTGACCGCCTCGCGGGAGATATCCAGGGCGTAACCGTCGGCGGCGGGCAGGGCCTGGGCAAGCTGCGCGGTGTAGTAACCCTCGCCGCAGCCGATGTCCAGCCAGGCACCGGGCTGGCGCTCGGCGGCCAGCTCGGCCAGGCGGCGGGCGACGGGGGCGTAGTGGCCACCGTCGAGGAAATCACGGCGCGCCTCGACCATGGCCTGGTTGTCACCCGGGTCGCGGCTGTTCTTGTGCTGCACCGGCAGCAGGTTCAGGTAACCCTGGCGGGCGCGGTCGAAGCGGTGGCCTGCGGGGCAGGTCACACCGTTGTCGAGCCGGCTCAGCGGCGCCTGGCAAAGGGGGCAGGCGAGCATCAGGCGAGCAACCGGACCAGGGTCTGGTAGTAGATTTCGGTCAGCAGGTCGAGGTCGCTGGCCAGGATCCGCTCGTCGACCTGGTGAATGGTGGCGTTGACCGGGCCGAGCTCGACCACCTGGGTGCCCATGGTGGCGATAAAGCGGCCATCGGAGGTGCCGCCGCTGGTGGAGGGCTGGGTATCACGGCCGGTGACGCCCTTGATGCTGGCCGCTACCGCATCGAGCAGTTCGCCCGGTTCGGTGAGGAATGGCAGGCCAGACAGTGCCCAGTCGACCGACCAGTCCAGCCCGTGCTTGTCGAGAATCGCCGCCACCCGTGCCTGCAGGCCTTCGACGGTGGACTCGGTGGAGAAGCGGAAGTTGAACAGCGCACTCAGCTCGCCCGGGACCACGTTGGTGGCGCCGGTGCCGGCGTTGAGGTTGGAGATCTGGAAGCTGGTCGGCGGGAAGAACGCATTGCCTTCGTCCCAGTGCTCGGCGGCCAGTTCGGCCAGGGCCGGGGCGGCCAGATGGATCGGGTTGCGCGCCAGGTGCGGGTAGGCCACGTGGCCCTGCTTGCCGCGCACGGTCAGCTTGGCGCCCAGCGAACCGCGGCGACCATTCTTGACCACGTCGCCCAGCAGGGTGGTGCTGGACGGTTCGCCGACGATGCACCAGTCCAGGCGCTCGTTGCGCGCTTGCAGGCGCTCGACCACGGCCTTGGTGCCGTGGTGGGCCGGGCCTTCCTCGTCGCTGGTGATCAGGAAGGCGACCTTGCCGCGGTGGTTCGGGTAATCGTGCACGAAGCGCTCGCTGGCGACCACCATGGACGCCAGGCTGCCTTTCATGTCGGCGGCGCCACGGCCGCAGAGCATGCCCTCGGCGTCGATCAGCGCCTCGAACGGCTCATGCTGCCATTGCTGCACCGGACCGGTGGGCACCACGTCGGTGTGGCCGGCGAAGCACAGCACCGGGCCGTCCTGGTTGCCGTGAGTCGCCCAGAAGTTGTCGACGTCTTCAATGCGCATCGGCTCCAGCTGGAAGCCCACGGCGCCCAGGCGGTTCATCATCTGCGCCTGGCAGTCGGCATCGACGGGGGTGACCGAGGGGCGGCGGATCAGGTCGCAGGCCAGTTGAAGGGTAGGCGAGAGCTCGGCAGGGGCCGTCATGGGGGACTCCGGGGCAAGGCAAGGCGGGGGAAAAACTGAGGGGCGTTATCTTATATCAAACTGAAGGGCCATTGGGGCCGCTTTGCGGCCCTATCGCGACACAAGGCCGCTCCTACAGATACTGCACCGCCCTACAGGGCAGCAGTGACCCTGTAGGAGCGGCCTTGTGTCGCGAAAGGGGCGCAAAGCGCCACCAAAATCTTAAGCCTGCTGCGCCTCGGCAGCCTTTTCCGCAGGCTTGGGCAGCGACGACAGAAGCGCCATCACCAGCGCCGCCACATAAGGCAACGACTGCACCAGCAACATCGCCACCCAGAAGCGCATGTCCGAGCTCGGCAACCCCTGCACCAAGTAGATGCCGAGCGCAGCACCCCACAGCAGCAACATGATGAACAGCTCTTCCCGTGCTTCGGAAATCGCCACCAGCAAGCCATGGCTGTCGGCATGCTTGGGTGTGCGGATGAACGGCATGCTGCTGGTGAAGAAGCCATACAGCACCGCCTTGGCGATGGTATGCGACAGCGCAAGCCCGGCCAGCGCCGCCGCGAAGGCATCCTTCAGGTTCACCCCCACCGCCCGCCGGTAGAGGAAGACGATCTTGCCGACCTTGAAGAAGAACAGCGCCAGCGGCGGGATGGCGAAGATCATCAGCGGCGGATCGACCCGGTGCGGCACGATGATCATCGCCGCCGACCACAGCAGTGCGCCAATGGTGAAGAAGATGTTCATGCCATCGGCGATCCACGGCAGCCAGCCGGCCAGGAAGTGGTAACGCTGGCCACGGGTCAGTTCACTGCCTTTGCCGCGCAGCAGGGCGCTGGCGTGGTGCTTGATGATCTGGATGGCGCCATAGGCCCAGCGGAAGCGCTGCTTCTTGAAGTCGATGAAGGTGTCGGGCATCAGGCCCTTGCCGTAGCTGTTGTGGGCGTAGGCGGCCGACAGGCCCTTTTCGAATACGCGCAGGCCCAGCTCGGCGTCTTCGCAGATGCACCATTCGGCCCAGCCCAGCTCTTGCAGCACGCTGCGCCGGGTCATGGTCATGGTGCCATGCTGGATGATCGCGTCACGGTCGTTGCGGGTGACCATGCCAATGTGGAAAAAGCCCTTGTACTCGCTGTAGCACAGCTTCTTGAAGGCGCTTTCATGCTGGTCGCGGTAGTCCTGCGGCGACTGCACCACGGCAATTTTCGGGTCGGCGAAGTGCGGCACCATGTGCTTGAGCCAGTTGCGGTCGACGCAGTAGTCCGAGTCGATGACCGCGATCACTTCGGCGTCCTTGGCGGTATGCGGGAGCAGGTAGTTCAGTGCACCGCCCTTGAAGCCGGCCAGGGGCGCGACGTGGAAGAACTTGAAGCGCTCGCCAAGCTTCTCGCAGTGGGCCTTGAGCGGTTCCCACACAGCGGGGTCCTTGGTGTTGTTGTCGATCACCAGCACTTCGTAATCAGGGTAGTCCAGCGCGGCCAGTGCATCGAGGGTCTGCTTCACCATCTCGGGCGGCTCGTTGTAGCACGGCACATGCACCGACACCTTGGGCCGGTAGGCACTGTCGGCCTGCACCGGCAGGAACTCGCGGCGGCGCTTGTGGATCCACACGGCCTCGGCCAGTTCATGGGCTTCAGTGAGCAGCACGATGAACACGCCCAGCGCGCCCAGCGCCAGCAGCACGCCCACGGTCAGGCTGAACCAGGTGCTGTATTGCTGGCTGTAGTCGTAGGCGATCCACACCAGTACCGACCCGCACAGGAAGGTGATGAAGGTCAGGAATGTTCGGCCCCGCTGGCGCAAGGCCGAGCCGTCGATGAACAGCACCATCAAGGCGATCATTGCCAGCACCACCGAGGCCACCGCCAGTGCACGCCACTGCGGAATCGCCACCACTGGCCCTTCGAAGTTGAATTTTTGCTGGCGCCCGGCGTTGTACACGCCCCAGTAGGCGCCTACCGAACCTTCGTCGCTGGCCTTCCAGGGCTGGTCGTAGGCTTCGATGACGAAGTAGTTGTAACCGCGACGGTTGAGGGTGTTGACCAGGGTGCGCAGGTAGATGGCCTGATCGGCCTGGGTGGCGTCGGCGCCCCCGCGCATGCGGCCATTGCTTGGCCAGCCGACTTCCGACAGCAGCAGCGGCTTGCGCGGGAACTGGTGCCTCAGCTCGCGCGCCCGGTCGAGCACGAATTCGACCGAGTCCTTCATCGGCACGAACTCCCAGTAGGGCAGGATGTGCGCGGCAATCAGGTCGACGTGTTTGGCAATCTCGGGGTTTTCCTTCCAGATGTGCCATTGTTCACTGGTGGTCACCGGAACCTTGACCGCTGCGCGCACCCGGTCCAGGTATTTGATGAGGTTTTCCGGGGTGACTTCCTTGCGGAACAGCGCCTCGTTGCCGACCACCACCCGCACCACGCTGCGCGACGTGTTGGCCAGCTGGATGGCCGTGGCGATCTCGCGTTCGTTGCGCTCCAGGTCCGGGCTGATCCAGATCCCCAGCGTTACCCGCAGGCCAAGTTCTTCGGCCAGTCGCGGAATGTCGGCCTGCGTGCCCTCTACGGTGTAGATGCGGATGTTGTCGGTCAGCTTGCTCATCTGCTCGAGATCCTGGCGCATCTCGTCGTCATTGGGGTATTGCCCTTTTTGCGGGCTTTCCCCCAGGCGGAAAGGCGAATACGAGAAGCCAGAGATCTGTTCCGGCCAGGCAGGTGCGGATACCGGGCGGTTGATCAACGCCCAGAAGCCGGTGAACAACGCGGCGATGGCCAGGACCACGACCAGGTTCAGGCCGAATTTACGTGAAGACATTGTCGTCCATTCGTGTCGAAGTGATAGGACATTAAAGCAGGGTTGGCCGTGTCTTTCCTAACGGTGCAGGCCGTGGGCCCGCTGGCATATAATGCGCGCCGGTTTTTTGGGGTATGAACATGAGCACAGAAGATCCACGCTTCGCCGGCGTCGCCCGGCTGTACGGTGACCAGGGCCTACAACGCCTGGGCCAGGCCCATGTGGCCGTGGTCGGGATTGGCGGGGTTGGCTCGTGGGTGGCCGAAGCGCTGGCCCGCAGCGGCGTGGGCGAGATCACCCTGTTCGACCTGGACGATGTCTGTGTCAGCAACACCAACCGCCAGGCGCACGCCCTGGAAGGCCAGGTGGGCCGGCCCAAGGTCGAGGTCATGGCCGAGCGCCTGCGGGCGATCAACCCGGCGTGCGTGGTGCATGCGGTGGCCGATTTCGTCACCCGCGAAACCATGGCCGAGTACATCACCGAAAACCTCGACTGCGTGATCGACTGCATCGACAGCGTCATGGCCAAGGCGGCGCTGATTGCCTGGTGCCGGCGGCGCAAGATCGCCATCGTCACCACCGGTGGCGCCGGCGGGCAGATCGACCCGACGCAGATCCAGATCGCCGACCTGAACAAGACCTTCAACGACCCCTTGGCCTCGCGGGTGCGTTCCACCCTGCGCCGCGACTATAACTTCTCGCGCAATGTCAGCCGCAACTATGGGGTGCCGTGCGTGTTTTCCAGCGAACAGCTGCGTTACCCCAAGGGGGATGGCAGCGTGTGCCTGCAGAAGAGCTTCGTTGGTGAGGGTGTGCGCCTGGACTGCTCGGGGGGCTTTGGCGCAGTGATGATGGTGACCGCGACTTTTGGCATGGTGGCAGCGAGCAAGGCGATAGAGAAACTGGTGGCCGGTGCGCGCAGGCCTTCGGAGCGGGTCAAGCCCGAGTAAATCTTACGGGATTACTCGGTCCCTGTAGGACCGGCCTTGTGTCGCGAAAGGGCCGCAAAGCGGCCCCGGCAATGTTCGCGGCTAAGCTGAAATTGTGGGGGGCGCTGCGTGCCCCATCGCGACACAAGGCCGCTCCTACACAGGCTGTGTGAAAACCTCCCGACCGATGTAGCTGTTCAAAAAACATCCTAAAAATCGCGCTCTTACGCAAAATCTGGGTCTGCTGAGCAGCCAACTCTTTTCAGATTTCACGTACGAGCGCGATCATCGAAAAGTGACGGGGGTTTTCACACAGCCTGTACAGGTACAGCGCCAGCCTAAGCGTTGCGCGGTCTCTGTAGGAGCGGGTTCACCCGCGAAGATGCCAGCACCCATCTAACGGATGGCCGCCAACTCCGCCATCCGCTGCAACACCGCATGCAGCCCATTGCTGCGCGACGGCGACAGCTGTCGCTCCAGCCCCAACTGGCTGAACCACTCCCGCAGATCAAGCCCGGCCAGCTCTGCACTGGCCAACCCCTGAACCCGCACCAGCAGCAACGCCAGCAGCCCACGCAACAAGCGGGCATCGCTACTGGCCTTGAACCGCCATACCCCGTCGACCTGGCCGGCCACCAGCCACACCAGGCTCTCGCAGCCATGCACCCGGTTGGCCTCGGTTTTTTCGGCGTCAGTCAGCGGCTCAAGCCGGTCGCCCCACTGCATCAGCAGCCGCGCCCGTTGTTCCCAGCCTTTGCCCTTTTCAAAAGCCTCCAGGGCCTGAAGCGCCTGTTCCGGCAGGTTCATCGCAACAACTCCAGGCCTTGGTCCAGCGCGTCGAAGAAGCGCTGCAAGTCGTCGCTGTCGTTGTACAAGCCCAACGACACGCGGATCGCACCTTCCAGGCCCAGCCCCTTCAACAGCGGCATAGCGCAGTGATGCCCGGCACGCACGGCAATGCCCTGCTCGGTGAGCAAGTGGGCGATATCGGCGTTGTGCACGCCGTCGATGACGAAGCTGGCCAGGGCCGTTTGCGGCGCACCCAGCACCCGCACGCCCTCGCGGTCGGCCAGGCCGCGCAGCAGGTGTTGGTGCAGGCTGGCCTCATGGGCTTCGACCGCCACGGCGTCGAGGCTGGCCAGGTAGTCCAGGGTTGCGCCCAGGCCGATCACCCCGGCAATCGGTGGCGTACCCGCTTCGAAACCCAACGGTGCCGGGCGCAAGCTTGCGCTGTGGTAGTCGGCCAGTTGCACCATCTCGCCGCCGAACTGCCAGTGGCGCAGCAGCGCCAGTGCCTGGCTGCTGCCGTAGAGCACGCCGACGCCGTCCGGGCCATACAGCTTGTGGCTGGAAAACACATAGAAATCGCAGCCCAGTTGCTGCACGTCATGGCGGCCATGCACCACGCCCTGGGCACCGTCGACCACGGTCACTGCACCTTGCGCACGGGCGTGAGCCAGCAGGGCGGGCAACGGCTGCCAGGTGCCCAGTACGTTGGACAACTGGCTGACCGCCAGTACCCGGGTGCGCGGGCCGATTAGTTGCAGGGCCTGGTCCAGGTCGATACGGCCGTGAATGTCCAGCGGCAACACCACCAGGCGCAGGTTGCGCCGAAGCGCGAGCTGTTGCCAGGGCAGCAGGTTGGCATGGTGCTCCAGGGCGCTGATGGCAATCTCGTCACCGGCTTCGAAGCGGTGCTCCAGGCCATAGGCCAGCAGGTTCAGTGCCGAAGTGGCGCCATGGGTGAACACGACCTGCCGTGCGTCGGCGGCATTGAGCCAGGCGGCGACCTTGTCGCGGCTGGTTTCGAAGGCCTGGGTCGCCAGCGCACCGGGCAGGTGCTGGGCACGGTGCACGTTGGCCGCACCATGGCCGTAGTAATGGCTCAGGGCATCCAGCAGGGCTTGCGGCTTCTGGGTGGTGGCGGCGCTGTCCAGATAGGTCTGGTGCTGCCGTTGCAGGGCGGCGATGGCGGGGAAATCGGCACGCCAGGGGGAGGGCTGGAACATGTTCGCGGGGCCTGGAATGAAAATCGGGTCTGGCGCGTTGGCGCCAGACCCGATCTTAACACCTCAAACCCGGTAAGGTTCTCAGTTGTGCGCGTGCAGGGCTTCGTTCAGCTCGATGGCCGACTTGTGGGTCTTGCACTCCACCGCACCGTTCAGCGAGTTGCGGCGGAACAGCAGGTCGGTCTGGCCGGCCAGGTCACGGGCCTTGACCACTTTGACCAGCTCGTTGTTCTCGTCCAGCAGGTTCACCTTGGTGCCCGCGGTGATGTACAGGCCGGCTTCGACGGTGTTGCGGTCACCCAGCGGGATGCCGATACCGGCGTTGGCGCCGATCAGGCAGCCTTCGCCAACCTTGATGACGATGTTGCCGCCACCGGACAGGGTGCCCATGGTCGAGCAGCCGCCGCCCAGGTCCGAGCCTTTGCCGACGAATACGCCAGCAGAAACGCGGCCTTCGATCATGCCCGGGCCTTCGGTGCCAGCGTTAAAGTTGACGAAGCCTTCGTGCATGATGGTGGTGCCTTCGCCGATGTAGGCGCCCAGGCGCACACGGGCGGTGTCGGCGATACGCACGCCGGCCGGGACCACGTAGTCGGTCATTTTCGGGAACTTGTCCACCGAGAACACTTCCAGCAGCTCGCCCTTCAGGCGCGCTTCCAGTTGCAGTTCGGCCAGCTCGCCCAGGTCGACTGCGCCCTGGTTGGTCCAGGCCACGTTCGGCAGCAGCGGGAAGATGCCGGCCAGGCTCACGCCGTGCGGCTTGACCAGGCGGTGCGACAGCAGGTGCAGCTTGAGGTAAGCCTCGGGGGTCGAGCTCAGCGCGGCGTCTTCGGCCAGCAGGGTGGCGACCAGCGGCTTGTGGCTTTCGGCCAGGCGGGTCAGCAGGGCGGCCTGGGCAGCGTCGACGCCTTTCAGGGCTTCGGCCAGTTGTGCGGCCTGGGCATTGCTGAAGGCAATGGCCTGGTTGCCACCTTCGTAACCGAGAACAGGGGCTACTGCGGCAACCAGTTCGGCGCTCGGGTTGAGCAGGGGTTGTGCGTAGAACACTTCCAGCCAGGCGCCCTGGCGGTTCTGGGAGCCGACACCGAAGGCCAGGCTGAACAGGGTATTGGACATGTGATTACCTCGTGCGAAATAGGGTAAGGGCTTCAGGCCAGGGCAGCGGCGTACAGGTCGGGCTTGAAGCCGACCAGGGTACGCGCGCCAAGGTCGAGCACCGGGCGCTTGATCATCGACGGCTGGGCCAGCATCAACTCGACGGCCTTGGCCTGGTCGAGGTCTGCCTTGCTGGCGTCGTCCAGCTTGCGGAAGGTGGTGCCGGCACGGTTGAGGATGACTTCCCAGCCGTGTTCGTCGCACCAGCGGTTCAGGCTGTCACGGTCGATGCCTTGGGTTTTGTAATCATGGAATTCGTAGGCGATGGCCTGGTCTTCGAGCCAGGTACGTGCCTTTTTCATGGTGTCGCAAGCTTTGATGCCGTAGAGCGTGTAGGTCATTGTGTGCATTGGGGATCACAGGTTGCCCCAATCTCTCCGTTTTTCGATGTCAGTCGCGGGATTATGCGGGAACGATTGTATGAGCGCCACGGGGTGTGCATGTCTTGAGGTTTTCAGTGCTTGTGAGAGGTGCTTGCCTTGGGAGTTGTGGCGCCTATGAGATCGAGCGCCGCCCGCGCGGCGCTTCGCGGGGCAAGCCCGCTCCCACAGTCTGTTTCGGACCAATTGCTCCTGTGAAGCCATCAGGGCCCGCCTTGTTGGCATGGCAAGATATCTTGGTGGGCGCTGACGCCGTTCAACCTGTCTCCAGTCATGCACCAAGGCGGACAGTGGAGACCGCACTGGAGTGACTGGCCCGAAACAGACTGTGGGAGCGGGCTTGCCCCGCGAAGCGCCGCGCGGGCGGCGCACGATGTCAGCAGCCCCAAAGCACCCAAGGCATGTACCTCCAGGCCAAGCCGGGTCCGAACCTGCACAACCCACCAGGCGCTAGTATCATGATGTTACATATTCCCCAGCCACCTGCGACTATCGTGCAGCGGCCCCAACTCGCCGATCGCCGCTAACATATTGTTTCAATGGCGATGTTTCGCCCTGTTGTCGTTTCTGGTTCAAAAAGGAAGCCTTACCGGATGCAGTCCGCCTACACCGTCCTCATCCTGCTGACGCTGGTCAGCGTGTCGAAGCTGGTCGGCCGCATGATTCCGCTGCCCTTGCCGCTGGTGCAGATTGCGGCTGGCGCCTTGCTGGCGTGGCCGACGCTGGGCCTGCATGTGGCCCTGGACCCTGAGCTGTTCCTGTTCCTTTTCCTGCCGCCGCTGCTGTTTGCCGACGGCTGGCGCATTCCCAAGCGCGAACTGTGGCGCATACGCGGGCCGGTGGTGGCGCTGGCCGTGGGCCTGGTGTTGTTTACCGTGGTCGGCGCCGGCTACTTCATCCACTGGCTGATGCCGAGCATTCCGCTGCCAGTGGCCTTTGCCCTGGCCGCAGTGCTGTCGCCGACCGACGCTGTGGCCGTTTCTGCGATTACCCAGGACCGTCTGCCCACCCCGCTGATGCACATGCTGCAGGGCGAGGCGCTGATGAACGACGCGTCGGGCCTGGTGACCTTCAAGTTTGCCCTGGCGGCAGCGATCACCGGGGTGTTCTCGCTGGCCGACGCCAGTTTCAGCTTCGTTCTGGTTGCACTGGGTGGGCTGGCGGTGGGGGTGGCGCTGAGCTGGCTGATCGGCCGCCTGCGCGCGTGGATGATCGCCCGTGGCTGGGATGACCCGGCCACCCATGTGGTGTTCATGCTGCTATTGCCGTTTGCCGCCTATGTGCTGGCCGAGCGCCTTGGCGTGTCGGGCATTCTCTCGGCGGTAGCGGCGGGCATGATGCAAAGCTGGCTCGACCTGCTGCCACGCCAGACCAGCACCCGCCTGCTCAACCGCAGCGTGTGGTCGTTGCTGGAATTCGCCTTCAACGGGCTGATCTTTCTGCTACTGGGCCTGCAGCTGCCAGACATCATCAAGGCCGTGGTCAGCCACGAAGCGACCGTGTGGCCCACCCTGGCCTACCGCTGCCTGGATGTCGTAGCGATCTTTGCGGCGCTGATCCTGCTGCGGTTCATCTGGGTACAGAGCATCTGGCGCTCGATCGGTGTGGTGCGGCGCTGGCGCGGCAAGCCGGCGCTGGTGCTGATGCCTACTGCGCGCTCCTGCTGGCTGCTGACCCTGGGCGGGGTGCGCGGTGCAGTGACCCTGGCCGGTGTGATGTCGGTGCCGCTGCTGATGGGCGCGGGCAAGGCCTTCCCGGAGCGGGACTTGCTGATCTTCATTGCTGCCGGGGTGATTCTGCTGTCGTTGGTCAGTGCCTGTATCGCTTTGCCGCTGCTGCTGCGAGGGGTAACCAAGAGCCCGGATGAACGCTTGCAACAGGAAGTGCAGGAAGCCTGGCGGCGCACGGCGGAGGCGGCGATCCATGCTCTGGAGGCAGAGGAGGTGATCGACAGCAATGCCCCGCAGGATGCCGCGCAGGCGACCCTGGCGACCGAGCTGAAGGCACGGTTGATGGCGGAATACCGGGATGAGCTGGACAGCTATAACGACAGTGCCGAGGCCAAGGCCCTGGCGGAGCAGATGGACTTGCTGGAGCGGCGTTTGCGACTGCGGGCGCTTAGGGCGCAGCGGCTGGAGCTGTATAACCTGCATCGCCAGCATTTGGTGGGGGATGAAGTGGTACGCCAAGTGCTGGGTGAGCTGGATATGAGTGAGGCGAACCTGGGGTCAGTCAAATAGATCGCTGGGGGCTGCTTTGCAGCCCGATCGCGACACAAGGCCGCTCCTACAGGTATTTCGCGTACCCCTGTAGGAGCGGCCTTGTGTCGCGAAAGGGGCGCAAAGCGCCCCCCGATGCTGTCAGAGGGTTTGCAGGAATGCGCGAATCCGCTCCGCCGCCTCGATGCACTCGGCCAGCGGTGCAACCAGGGCCATGCGCACCCGCCCGGCACCCGGGTTCACGCCACCCACCTCACGCGACAGGTACGACCCTGGTACCACCGTTACATGCTGGGCCTCGAACAGGTCGCGGGTGAACTCGGCATCGCCACCCGGCACCTTGGCCCACAGGTAGAAGCTGCCGTCCGGGCGTTGCACGTCCAGCACCGGTTGCAGAATGTCGAGCACGGCATCGTACTTGGCGCGGTACTGGTCGCGGTTTTCACGCACATGCGCCTCGTCCTGCCAGGCGGCGATGCTGGCCAGCTGGGTTTGCACCGGCATGGCGCAGCCGTGGTAGGTGCGGTACAGCAGGAACGGCTTGATGATCTCGGCATCGCCGGCGACAAAGCCCGAGCGCAGTCCCGGCAGGTTGGAGCGCTTGGACAGGCTGTGGAACACCACGCAGCGCTTGAAGTCGCTGCGGCCCAGCTCGGCGCAGGCAGTCAGCAGGCCAGGCGGCGGCGCGTCTTCGTCAAAGTACAACTCGCTGTAGCACTCGTCGGCAGCAATCACGAAGTCGTGTTCGTCGGCCAGGGCAATCAGCTTTTTCAGGGTATCCATCGGCACCAGCGCGCCCGTCGGGTTGCCTGGCGAGCACAGGAACAGAATCTGGCAACGTTGCCACACATCGGCCGGCACGGCGTCGAAGTCCGGGTTGAAACCGTTGTTTTCCAGGCACGGCAGGTAGTGCGGGGTAGCACCGGCCAGCAACGCTGCGCCTTCGTAAATTTGATAGAACGGGTTGGGGCTGACCACCAGGCCATCGTCGGCGCGGTTGACCACGGCCTGGGTGAAGGCGAACAGCGCTTCGCGGGTGCCATTGACCGGCAGGATGTGGCGGTCGGCATCCAGCCAGCCAGCCGGCACGCCAAAACGCCGCTCGCACCACTGGCCGATGGCCTGGCGCAGGGCCGGCAGGCCGATGGTGCTGGGGTACACCGCCAGCTTGTCGAGGTTGTCGGCCATGGCCTGGGCGACGAACGCCGGCGATGCGTGCTTCGGCTCACCGATCGACAGGGCGATGGCGCGTTTGTCCGCCGCAGGCTTCACGGTGCCCAGCAGGGCGCGGAGCTTTTCGAACGGGTAGGGCTGAAGCTGGGTCAAGGCATGGTTCATCGGCGCAAGGTCTCGTCAATCGTCTAATCGTTAAAAGGTCACGCGGGTCGGGCTGGTGTCGCTCCCTTGGCCGGCCTGCAGCTGCTGCACGATGGCTTCCTGCAGGCGGCTGCACAGTTGCGGGTCGGACAGCGGCTGGTTGTTGGCATCGGTGATGAAGAACACGTCCTCCACCCGCTCGCCCAGGGTGGCGATCTTGGCGTTCTGCAGCGACAGGTCGAACTCCAGGAATATCCGCCCCAGCCGGGCCAGCAGACCCGGGCGGTCGGGGGCGGTGATCTCGAGGATGGTGACCGGCCGCTGGGCATCGTTGAGGATGGTCACCTGCGGCGGGAAGTTGAAGTGCTTGAGCTGGCGCGGTACCCGGCGCTGGATGATCGTCGGGTAGTCCTCGGGGTTGCGCAGCGCCTCGGTCAGGCCGTCGCGAATCTGCCGCACCCGCTGCGGGTTATCGCCGATCGAGCCGCCATCGTTGTCCAGCACGATGTAGGTGTCGAGGGTGAACTGGCTGCTCGAGGTGATAATTCGCGCATCGTGAATGTTCAGGTTCAGCTGCGACATGGCCGCCACCGTCACGGCAAAGAAATCGTGCTGGTCGGGGGCATAGATGAAGATTTGCGTACCGCCCTCGAACTCGCGCTGGGTGGTCTCCTTGATCAGCACCAGTGGCCCGCCATCGGCCGGCTGCTGCAGGATGGCGTCACTGTGCCAGGCCACGTCGGCGGCGGTGTGCTTGAGGAAGTAGTCATCGCCCAGTTGCGACCACAACTGTTCGACATCGTCCGGGTCGGTGCCCTCGCGCACCAGGATATCCAGTGCTGCCGACTGGGTCTGGCGGATCTGTTCTTCGCGGTCCAGCGGGTTTTCCAGGCCGCGGCGCAGGGCGCGCTTGGTTTCGCTGTAAAGCTGGCGCAGCAGGCTGGCGCGCCACGAGTTCCACAGGCTGGGGTTGGTGGCATTGATGTCGGCCACGGTCAGCACGTACAGGTAATCCAGGCGCGTTTCATCGCCTACGTGCAGGGCAAAGTCGTTGATCACCTGCGGGTCGGACAAGTCCTTGCGCTGGGCAGTGGTCGACATCACCAGGTGGTTCAGCACCAGCCACACAATCAGCCGGCTGTCCCAGGCCGGCAGTTGGTGACGTTCGCAGAACTTCTGCGCGTCAACGGCACCGATCTCCGAGTGGTCGCCCTGGCGGCCCTTGCCGATGTCGTGGTACAGGCCGGCCAGGTAGATCAGCTCGGGCTTGGGCAGGCGCCCCATAAGCTTGCTGGCCAGCGGGAATTTCTCGGACACCGGGGTGTATTGCAGCTTGCGCAGGTGCTTGATGAGGTTGAGGGTGTGAGCATCGACTGTATAGATGTGGAACAGGTCGTGCTGCATCTGCCCGACGATCAGGCCGAACTCCGGCAAGTAGCGGCCAAGAATGCCGTAGCGGTTCATCCGCCGCAGGTTGCGGTGGATGCCGATTTCGCACTTGAACAGCTCGATGAACAGGCTGGTGTTGCGGATATCGGTGCGGAAGGTGTCGTCGATCAGGTGCCGGTGCTCGCGCAGCAGGCGCACGGTATCGGCACGTACACCCTTGATCTCCGGGTGCTGGGCCATCAGCACGAAGATCTCCAGCATGGCGAACGGGGTGCGCTTGAACACGTTCGGGTTGGCGGCCTCGATATAACCGTCATGCAGGCGGAAGCGTGCGTTCAGTGGCTGGGTGCTGCCGCTTTCCTCGTCGGCGAGGATGACTTCTTCGAAGTGCTGGATGATCAGGTCGCACAACTGGCTGATGCTCATCACCACCCGGTAGTACTGGGTCATGAACTGCTCGATCGCCCGCTTGGGGTTTTCGTCGCTGTAGCCCAGCAGCGCGGCCAGGCTGCGCTGGTGGTCGAACAGCAAGCGGTCCTCAGAGCGCCCGGCCAGCATGTGCAGGGCGTAGCGCACCTTCCACAGGAAGTCCTGGGACGACGCCAGCAGTTCGTTCTCGCTTTCCAGCAAAAAGCCTTCGCCGGCCAGTGCGTGCAGGTTGAGGGTGCCGTACTGGCGGCGGGCTACCCACAGGACGGTCTGGATGTCGCGCAGGCCGCCGGGCGAACCCTTGACGTTGGGTTCGAGGTTGTATTCGGTATCGTTGTACTTGTGGTGGCGGGCCTTGAGCTCGGCGCGCTTGGCCAGGAAGAACTCCTTGCTCGGCCACATATGCGCGGTGCTGGTCACTTCCAGCATGCGCTGGCGCAAGGCCTCGGGGCCGGCAATGGTGCGGCTTTCCATCAGGTTGGTGATCACCGTCAGGTCGGCGCGGGCCTGCTCGGCGCACTCGTCGACGGTGCGCACGCTTTGGCCCACTTCCAGGCCGATGTCCCACAGCAGGGTCAGGAAACGCTCGATGGCGTCGCGGTACTGCTCGTGCTCGGCGGCACCCAGCAGGATCAGCAGGTCGATGTCCGAGTGCGGGTGCAGTTCGCCGCGCCCGTAGCCACCCACCGCGACCAGGGCGATGCCGTTCGGGTCGCCCCAGTCGAACTGGTTCCAGGCCTGTTGCAGAATATTGTCGACCAGCCAGGCGCGGGCCTCGATCAGCGGGCGGATTTCGCTGCCGGCGCGAAAACGCTTGTCGAGCACCTCGCCGGCCAGGCGGATGGCTTTCTTGAAGGCGGCGATAGGGCTCGCCTTGAGCGCCAGTTCCGCCTGGAACTGGCCGCGGTCGAACAGCTCGGGATCCACCTGGGGCATCGCGTCACGTTCCTGTCGTGGGGGTGGCCTGTCGGGGTGCGATCAGGCCGAAGTGCGCGGGATGGTGTCGTCCTTGCGCAGGGTGAAGATCTCGTAGCCGGTCGCGGTCACCACCAAGGTGTGTTCCCACTGGGCCGAGAGCTTGCGGTCCTTGGTGATGGCGGTCCAGCCGTCGCCCAGCACCTTGGTGTCGGCCTTGCCCTGGTTGATCATCGGCTCGATGGTGAAGGCCATGCCTTCTTTCAGTTCCATGCCGGTGCCGGCGCGGCCGTAGTGGAGGATCTGCGGCTCTTCGTGGAACACCTTGCCGATGCCGTGGCCGCAGAATTCACGCACCACCGAGAAACCGTTCTTTTCCGCGTGCTTCTGGATCACTTCGCCGATGTCGCCCAGGCGGCAGCCCGGCTTGACCAGTTCGATGGCCTTGTACATGCACTCCTGGGTCACCTTGGACAGGCGCTCGGCCCAGACCGGTACGGTGCCGACGTGGAACATGCGGCTGGTGTCGCCGTGGTAACCGTCCTTGATCACGGTGACGTCGATGTTCAGCGTGTCACCGTCCTTGAGCGGCTTGTCATTGGGGATGCCGTGGCAGACCACATGGTTGATCGAGGTGCAGATCGACTTCGGGTAGCCCTTGTAGTTGAGCGGTGCCGGGATGGCCTGCTGGACATTGACGATATAGTCGTGGCAGAGGCGGTCGAGCGCTTCGGTGGTGACACCGGGCTTGACGTGTTCTTCGATCATTTCCAGCACGTCGGCGGCCAGGCGGCCAGCGATGCGCATCTTTTCGATGTCTTCTGCGGTCTTGATGGTGACGGTCATTACAGGCTCTCTACGGCGCCGTGCACGGCGCGAACAAACGGGAAAGGCCGGATTCTAGCAGAGCAGGGCGCCAATCGGTCGGGATACCGGTGCAGAATTGGGGCTGCTGTGCAGCCCATCGCCGGCAAGCCAGCTCCCACAGAAATAGCGTTACCCTTGTGGGAGCCTGGCTTGCCGGCGATGGGGCGCGCAGCGGCCCCGAATACCCTGAAGCTGCTATTTATAAGGGCATTCTGGCCTGTTTGGCGGGGTGCTGCAAAAGCCGCTGACAGACGCAACAGTATGCGGGTTCCGTTTGCCCGCGGTCTGTGGTATAAAATGCGCCGCTTTCGGGGACGACCCCGGAAGTACCAAACCCACACACGTGTCGACACGATGACCTGGGTGCCCCGTCCTGTTCGCAGGCGTGGGTTGGTCATTGGGATGCGTGGAGGCCCAACCCGACTTACCAAGGAACTATCATGTCCCAAGTCAATATGCGCGATATGCTGAAGGCCGGTGTGCACTTCGGCCACCAGACCCGTTACTGGAACCCGAAAATGGGCAAGTACATTTTCGGCGCGCGTAACAAGATCCATATCATCAACCTGGAAAAAACCCTGCCAATGTTCAACGAAGCTCTGGCTTTCGTAGAGCGTCTGGCTCAGGGCAAGAACAAGATCATGTTCGTCGGCACCAAGCGTTCCGCCGGCAAGATCGTCGCCGAGCAAGCTGCTCGTGCCGGTTCGCCATACGTTGACCACCGCTGGTTGGGCGGCATGCTGACCAACTACAAAACCATCCGTGCTTCGATCAAGCGTCTGCGCGACCTGGAAACTCAGGCCGAAGATGGCACCTTTGCCAAGCTGACCAAGAAAGAAGCCCTGATGCGTTCGCGCGATCTGGAAAAGCTGGACCGCAGCCTGGGTGGTATCAAGGACATGGGCGGCCTGCCTGATGCCCTGTTCGTGATCGACGTTGACCACGAGCGCATTGCTATCACCGAAGCCAACAAGCTGGGCATCCCGGTTATCGGCGTTGTCGATACCAACAGCAGCCCAGAAGGTGTTGACTACATCATCCCGGGTAACGATGACGCCATCCGCGCTATCGAGCTGTACATGACTTCGATGGCTGACGCCATCATCCGCGGCCGCAACAACGTTGCTGGCGGCACCGAAGTCTATGTTGAAGAAGCGGCTGCACCTGCTGCTGAGTAATTAGGCGCTAGCGTCTACTTGGCACGCGAAAAGGGGGCTTTGCCCCCTTTTTGCCACCTTGAAATCCTGCTGTCAGCATCGGCCCCGCATCATGGGCCTGCTGAATGAAGTCAGCGGATTTGCAGAATTTAACGCCCGTGACAAGCGGGTGGAATGGTTGAAAAACTTTCCAAGAGGATTTTGAAATGGCAGCAATTACTGCAGCGCTGGTAAAAGAACTGCGCGAGCGTACCGGCGAAGGCATGATGGATTGCAAAAAGGCCCTGGAAAAGGCCGGCGGCGACATCGAGAAAGCCATTGACGACATGCGTGCCTCTGGCGCCATCAAGGCCGCCAAAAAGGCTGGCAACGTCGCTGCTGAAGGCGCTATCGCGGTCAAGACCGACGGTAAATCCGCCGTTCTGCTGGAAGTGAACTCGCAGACCGACTTCCTGGCCCTGCAAGACGACTTCAAGAACTTCGTTGCCGAAAGCCTCGAAGAAGCCTTCGCCCAGAAACTGACCGACGCTGCTCCGCTGATCGCCTCGCGTGAAGCTGCTCGTGAAGCCCTGGTTGCCAAGTGCGGCGAGAACGTCAACATCCGTCGCCTGGTGCGCGTTGAGGGTGACGTTGTCGGTGCCTACCTGCACGGCAACAAGATCGGTGCCGTTGTTGTCCTGAAAGGCGGCGACGTCGAGCTGGCCAAGAACATCGCCATGCACGTTGCAGCTTCGAACCCGGAGTTCCTGGATTCGTCGGAAATCTCCGCCGAGGCCATCGAGCGCGAGAAGGGCGTCTTCCTGCAGCTGAACGCTGACAAGATCGCCGGCAAGCCGGAAAACATCGTTGAGAACATGATCAACGGTCGTATCACCAAGTTCAAGGCCGAAGCCTCGCTGAAAGAGCAAGCCTTCGTCATGAACCCGGAAGTCAAGGTTGGAGAACTGGCCAAGAAAGCCGGTGCTGAAATCGTTTCCTTCACCTACTTCAAGGTTGGCGAAGGCATCGAGAAGCCAGTCGACGACTTCGCTGCTGAAGTTGCCGCTCAGGTAGCTGCTGCCAAGCAGTAAGACAGCCCCGTCTGTCGCCCCAAAGAGGCTGCCCGCTCACGCGCGCAGCCTCTTTGTCAAACGGAGAGGGGGTTTATCCGGCTTCCTCTCCGCTGGCACCAAAACGGTGCCACGCTACAGTTAGCAGGCTGCAAACAGCCCGCACGAATTTTCTAAAAGTACGCCGCAGGAGAGACTCGCAATGGCTCAGCAGGTGAGTGGACGCCAACCTCGCTATAAACGCATTTTGCTCAAACTTAGCGGCGAGGCCCTGATGGGCTCGGAAGACTTCGGGATCGACCCGAAGGTGCTGGATCGCATGGCCCTTGAAGTTGGCCAGTTGGTAGGGATCGGTGTCCAGGTCGGCCTGGTGATCGGCGGTGGCAACCTGTTCCGTGGCGCCGCGCTCAGCGCAGCCGGCATGGACCGCGTTACCGGTGACCACATGGGCATGCTCGCCACCGTCATGAACGGCCTGGCCATGCGCGACGCGCTGGAGCGCTCGAACATCCCGGCCCTGGTCATGTCGGCCATTTCCATGGTCGGTGTCACCGATCATTACGATCGTCGCAAAGCTATTCGCCACCTCAACTCCGGGGATGTGGTAATTTTCTCCGCCGGTACCGGCAACCCGTTCTTCACCACCGATTCCGCAGCGTGTCTGCGTGGCATCGAAATCGATGCAGATGTGGTGCTGAAGGCTACCAAGGTTGACGGCGTATACACTGCCGATCCATTCAAGGACCCGCACGCCGAGAAGTTCGATCACCTGACCTACGATGAGGTCCTGGATCGCAAGCTCGGCGTCATGGACTTGACCGCAATCTGTCTGTGCCGTGACCACAACATGCCGTTGCGGGTATTCAACATGAACAAGCCTGGCTCCCTGCTGAATATCGTAGTGGGTGGCGCCGAAGGCACTTTGATCGAGGAAGGCCAAGCATGATCAACGACATCAAGAAAGACGCGCAGGAGCGCATGACCAAGTCCCTCGAGGCCTTGGGCCGCAACCTGGCGGCAATCCGCACCGGTCGCGCTCACCCAAGCATCCTGGATA
This sequence comes from Pseudomonas sp. NPDC089407, assembly GCF_044900445.1. Classification (NCBI taxonomy): domain Bacteria; kingdom Pseudomonadati; phylum Pseudomonadota; class Gammaproteobacteria; order Pseudomonadales; family Pseudomonadaceae; genus Pseudomonas; species Pseudomonas sp. NPDC089407. The sequence continues at coordinate 5,407 of NZ_JBJDNB010000005.1, read as the reverse complement.
CCGTCAAGGTCACTGCCTGGGGTAGCGAAATGCCGCTGAACCAGGTGGCCGCGATCTCCGTCGAAGATGCCCGCACCCTGAAAATTGTCGCTCACGACAAAAACCTCAGTGCCGCCATCGAGAAGGCCATCCTGAACTCCGACCTGGGCCTGAACCCGATGAGCGCCGGTACCACCATCCGCGTGCCGATGCCGGCCCTGACCGAGGAAACCCGCAAGGGCTACACCAAGCAGGCCAGCGGTGTTGCCGAGGACGCCAAGGTGGCCGTGCGCAACGTGCGTCGCGACGCCATGGCCGACCTGAAAAAGCTGACCAAGGACAAGGAAATCAGTGAAGACGACGAGCGTCGCGCCGCTGACGAAATCCAGAAGCTGACCGACAAGTTCATCGCTGACGTCGACGCTGCTTACAAGGCCAAGGAAAAGGACCTGATGGCCGTTTAAGGCCGGGGTTTTTTAATGGAAAAGACCAAGCCAGCGGCGCCGTCCTCGGTGCCGCGTCATGTCGCGATCATCATGGATGGCAACAACCGCTGGGCGAAAAAACGCCTGCTGCCCGGCGTTGCCGGGCACAAGGCGGGTGTCGACGCCGTTCGCGCGGTCATCGAAGTCTGTGCCAAGTCCGGGGTCGAGGTACTGACCCTGTTCGCCTTCTCCAGCGAAAACTGGCAGCGCCCGGCCGAAGAGGTGGGTGCGTTGATGGAGCTGTTCTTCTCGGCCCTGCGCCGTGAGGCCAAGCGCCTCAACGAGAACAATATCAGCCTGCGCATCATCGGTGACCGTTCGCGTTTCCACCCTGAATTGCAGGCTGCCATGCGTGAGGCCGAGGCCCAGACCGCGGGCAGCAACCGTTTCATCCTGCAGATTGCCGCCAACTACGGTGGCCAGTGGGACATCGCCCAGGCTGCCCAGCGGCTGGCGCGGGAAGTGCAAGCCGGGCACTTGCGCCCGGAAGACATTACCCCGGGCTTGCTGCAGACCTGCCTGGCAACCGGCGAGCTACCGCTGCCGGACCTGTGCATCCGTACCGGTGGCGAGCACCGCATCAGCAATTTCCTGCTGTGGCAGCTGGCCTATGCCGAGCTGTATTTCTCCGACCTGTACTGGCCGGACTTCAAACACGAGGCCATGCGCAATGCCCTGGCCGATTTCGCTTCGCGCCAGCGCCGCTTTGGTAAGACCAGCGAGCAGGTCGAGGCTGGAGCTCGTGCTTAATGCTTAAACAACGCATCATTACCGCGCTGATTCTGCTGCCGATCGCGCTGGGCGGTTTCTTCCTGCTCAACGGTGGCGACTTTGCCCTGTTCATCGGCTTCGTGGTGACCCTCGGTGCCTGGGAGTGGGCGCGCCTGGCCGGGCTGATGGCCCAACCGCTGCGCATAGCCTATGCCGTGGTGGTCGCCGGGGCACTGATGCTGCTGTACATCCTTCCGGAGCTGGCGCCCTGGGTGCTCGGCGCTGCGGTGATCTGGTGGGGGCTGGCCACCTGGCTGGTGCTTACCTATCCGCGCAGCAGCGAGCTGTGGGCCAGTGCCGCCTGCCGTTTGCTGATCGGCCTGCTGGTGCTGCTGCCCGCCTGGCAAGGGCTGGTGCTGCTCAAGCACTGGCCATTGGGCAACTGGCTGATCCTGTCGGTCATGGTGCTGGTGTGGGCTGCCGACATTGGCGCCTACTTCTCTGGCCGGGCATTCGGCAAGCGCAAGCTGGCCCCGCAGGTCAGCCCGGGCAAAAGCTGGGAAGGCGTGTATGGCGGTCTGGCAGTCAGCTTGCTGATTACCCTGGGGGTCGGCATCAGCCGCGACTGGGGCTTTGGCCAGATCCTGCTGGGCCTGCTGGGCGCAGCGCTGCTGGTGATGGCTTCGGTGGTCGGTGACCTGACCGAGAGCATGTTCAAGCGCCGCTCTGGTATCAAGGACAGCAGCAACCTGCTGCCGGGTCATGGTGGCGTGCTCGATCGCATCGACAGCCTGACTGCCGCTATCCCGATCTTCGCTGTGCTGCTGTGGGCTGCCGAATGGGGTGTGATGTGAGTCGCCCGCAACGTATCACCGTGCTTGGGGCCACCGGTTCCATCGGCCTGAGCACGCTGGACGTGATTGCGCGGCACCCTGATCGCTACCAGGCGTTCGCCCTCAGTGGCTATTCGCGGGTCGATGAACTGTTGGCCCTGTGTGTGCGCCATCGCCCGGCGTTCGCCGTGGTGCCGAGTGCCGAGGCAGCCGTAAGGCTGCGTGCAGGCCTGGCAGCAGCCGGTTGTGGCACCGAAGTGCTGGAAGGCGAGGCCGGGCTGTGCCAGGTGGCGTCGGCGGCCGAGGTGGACGCAGTGATGGCGGCGATCGTCGGTGCTGCAGGCTTGCGCCCTACCTTGGCAGCCGTCGAGGCGGGCAAGAAGGTGTTGCTGGCCAACAAGGAAGCGCTGGTGATGTCGGGCGCGCTGTTCATGGACGCGGTACGGCGCAATGGTGCCGTATTGTTGCCGATCGACAGCGAGCACAACGCTATCTTCCAGTGCATGCCTGGCGACTATGCCCGTGGCCTGAGTGCCGTGGGCGTGCGCCGCATCCTGCTGACCGCCTCGGGTGGGCCGTTCCGTGAGACGCCGGTAGAGGCGCTGCTGGATGTAACCCCGGAGCAAGCCTGCGCGCACCCCAACTGGTCGATGGGTCGCAAGATTTCCGTCGATTCGGCCAGCATGATGAACAAGGGCCTGGAGCTGATCGAAGCCTGCTGGTTGTTCGATGCTGCGCCGGCCAAGGTCGAAGTGGTGGTGCATCCGCAGAGCGTGATCCACTCGTTGGTCGACTATGTGGACGGCTCCGTGCTGGCCCAGTTGGGCAACCCGGACATGCGCACGCCGATTGCCAACGCGCTGGCCTGGCCTGAGCGGATCGATTCCGGTGTGGCACCGCTGAACCTGTTCGCCATCGCCCGTCTGGATTTCCAGGCGCCCGACGAGCAACGTTTCCCTTGCCTGCGCCTGGCTCGGCAGGCAGCCGAGGCCGGCAACAGCGCACCTGCCGTGCTCAATGCGGCCAACGAAGTGGCGGTCGAAGCATTTCTCGAGCGGCGTATCCGCTTCCCGGAAATCGCGGGTATGATCGAGCAAGTGCTTGATCAGGAGTCCGTCGTGCCGCTGCCGTCGCTGGATGCGGTGTTCGCCACCGACCAGCGTGCCCGGGAGCGTTCCCGTGAGTGGCTGAGGCGTCACGGTCGCTGACGCAGGCCTGCCCAGGTTCATGAGGGGCCAGGCGTGAAGCCGGCCCGCTGAACATCATTCGGAGATGGACATGACAGCGCTCTACATGATTATCGGCACCCTCGTGGCCTTGGGTGTGCTGGTTACCTTCCACGAATTCGGCCACTTCTGGGTGGCGCGCCGCTGCGGCGTCAAGGTGCTGCGCTTCTCGGTGGGCTTCGGCACGCCGCTGCTGCGCTGGCATGACCGCCACGGCACCGAGTTCGTAGTGGCGGCCATTCCATTGGGCGGCTACGTGAAGATGCTCGACGAGCGCGAAGGCGATGTGCCGGCCGCGTTGGCCGGGCAGTCGTTCAACCGCAAGTCGGTGCGCCAGCGTATCGCGATCGTAGCGGCTGGCCCGATCGCCAACTTCCTGCTGGCGATCCTGTTCTTCTGGGTACTGGCGATGCTGGGTACTCAGCAAATCCGCCCTGTCATCGGCGCTGTCGATACTGGCAGCCTGGCAGCATCGGCGGGGCTGACCGCAGGTCAGGAAATCGTCTCTATCGACGGTAAACCGACCAACGGTTGGTCGGCGGTCAATCTGCAACTGGTTCGTCGCCTGGGCGAAAGCGGTACCTTGCAGGTTGGCGTGCGCGACGAAGGCGCGAGCGCCGAGCGCCAGTTGCAGGTCAAGCTCGACAGTTGGCTCAAGGGCGCAGATGAACCTGACCCGATCCAGTCCTTGGGGCTGCGCCCTTGGCGCCCGGCGATCGCGCCTGTGCTGGCCGAGATCGATCCGAAGGGGCCTGCGGCCGCTGCCGGCCTGAAAACCGGCGACAAGCTGCTGGCGGTCGACGGCGAGGCGGTGACCGAATGGCAGCAGGTGGTCGACCGTGTGCGCGCCCGCCCGGATGCCGAAGTGCTGGTGCGCGTGGAACGTGACGGCGCGGCGCTGGACGTGCCGGTGACCCTGGCCCATAAGGGCGAGGGTAAGGCTCTGGGTGGCTACCTTGGTGCCGGGGTAAAAGGTGGCGAATGGCCTGCCGACATGCTTCGCGAGGTCAGCTACGGCCCGCTTGATGCGGTGGGTGAGGGCCTGTCGCGCACTTGGAACATGAGTGTGCTGACCCTTGAATCGTTGAAGAAAATGCTGTTCGGGGAGCTCTCGGTAAAAAACTTGAGTGGACCGATAACCATTGCTAAAGTGGCGGGCGCTTCAGCCCAGTCCGGCGTGGGGGATTTCCTGAATTTCCTGGCCTACCTGAGCATAAGCCTGGGGGTTCTTAACCTGCTGCCCATTCCTGTACTGGATGGGGGGCATTTGCTGTTTTACCTGGTCGAGTGGGCGCGCGGTCGTCCGCTGTCGGATCGGGTGCAAGGTTGGGGGGTCCAGATCGGTATCAGTTTGGTCATAGGGGTGATGTTGCTCGCCCTGATCAACGATCTGGGTCGACTATAAAGCTTCGCTCAATTGCGAACCTGCTGCCGTTTTGCTGCAGCGGGTTGTTTATTGCCAGTTGGAATAAAAGGACTTCATGAAACGTCTGCTGCTAACTGCGGTCATGTCCGCACTGATGATCGCTGAAGTTCACGCCGAGTCCTTCACCATCTCCGATATTCGCGTCAACGGCCTGCAGCGGGTTTCCGCCGGCAGCGTGTTCGGTGCCCTGCCGCTGAACGTTGGCGATCAGGCCGATGACCGCCGCCTGGTGGACTCGACCCGTTCCCTGTTCAAGACCGGGTTCTTCCAGGACATCCAGTTGAACCGCGATGGCAATGTGCTGATCATCAACGTGGTCGAGCGCCCGTCGGTGTCGAGCATCGAGATCGAAGGCAACAAGGCGATCAGCACCGAAGACCTGATGAAGGGCCTGAAGCAATCGGGCCTGGCCGAAGGCGAGATCTTCCAGCGTGCCACCCTCGAAGGCGTGCGTAACGAGCTGCAACGCCAGTACGTGGCCCAGGGCCGCTACTCGGCCGAGGTCGACGCCGAGGTGGTGCCGCAGCCGCGCAACCGTGTGGCGCTGAAGATCAAGATCAACGAAGGCACCGTCGCTGCCATTCAGCACATCAACATCGTTGGCAACAACGTGTTCGACGATGACACCCTGGGCCAGCTGTTCGAGCTGAAGACCACCAACTGGCTGTCGTTCTTCAAGAACGACGACAAGTACGCCCGCGAAAAACTCTCCGGTGACCTGGAGCGCCTGCGTTCCTACTACCTGGA